>JAJYBW010000328.1 GCA_021778815.1 Acidobacteriota bacterium
CTGCCGCATCCGTCGCTCACGGATCGGCGATTTGTTCTGGTTCCGCTTGCAGAAATCGCACCGCAGTGGCGTCATCCCGTCAGCGGAAAAACCGCAGCCATGTTGCTGCGGGAGCTATCGCAGCGCGACGGCGAATCGGACCAGCCGCTGCGAAAATCCCAATCTTCCACAGCCTCCTCTTGAGCCTCGCCGCCGATTCACGTACAGTGCAAGAAACGCGCGCAGTTTCCGCGATCCCAAAGGAGGCACACGATGCCAGCAAATACGGATTTCTTCCAGGCACTGGAAAGCCGCATCGCACCCTACGACCTGCTGACCCATTCCTTCTATCGCGCCTGGACGGCGGGGGAGTTGACCTCGAACGATCTGCGCGAATATGCCGCCGAATACTGGCACCATGTGTCCGCGTTCCCGACTTATCTGAGCGCATTGCACTCGCGCCTGGAAGATGCCGAGCTGCGTCGCACCGTGTTGCGCAACCTGGTGGACGAGGAAGGGATCGACTCGCCGGACCGCAAGCCGCACAGCGATCTGTGGATGGATTTTGCCAACGGCATGGGAGCGACCAATGACGAGGTGCGCCTTCGCGAACTGCAGCCGGAAAGCAAGGCGCTGATCGGAACTTTCTTCAAACTGATCCAGCAGGAAAATGCCGCGGTCGGTATGGCCGCGCTCTACGCGTATGAATCGCGTGTGCCCGCGATCGCGCAACAGAAGGCCGACGGCCTTTGCGATCACTACAAAGCCGACGCGAAGACCTGCCGCTACTTCACCGTGCATGAGACCGCCGATGTGCATCACGCGGAAGTCTGGAAGCAGGCCATCACCAAGGAACTGGAGCGCGATCCTGCCTCGGCGGACCGGGCTCTGGATGCCGCAGAGACCGCAGCGAAAGCACTGTGGGACGCCCTCGACGGCGTCGAACGCCTGCGCATGCAGCGCCTGGCAAACTAAATTCTCCTGGTTTCAAGTAGTCGCGCGAACTCCCACATCTCACAAGCGAGATGTGGGAGTTTTGCATTTTTGGTTGCGAGTGGAAACCGGTATTTCGCCCCACTATTTTCGTTTCTGCTTTTGAACGGCGACGCTGAGAGCGGAAGTTTCGATGAACAGGCTGCCTTCGGCTGAATCCACGGGAGTGACGACAAAGGCGTCGGGGCCGGCGTCTCCGTTGAAGTCCATCGAGCCTTGCATCAGGGCGTGAAAGTAATACGTCTTCCCTGCCTGCGCGTCAAGACTGCGCACCTCGACAAAATTTCCAAAGGATCGGGAGAGGTGTTCAAAGCACACCGTATGCATGCCTGGAGATACGTCGACCGGCAGGTAAGACCTGGTATGCTGCAGCGCTCCGGCCCACGCCCCATCCAGTCCAACATTCACAACGGGACCGCGCGGAGCCAGCAGGTCAGTGTCGGTGTGCGAATGGAAGAGAAAGTAGACGAGCGCGTGGCCGGGCGACGGTTTGGCGGGCATGGCCCGGGTCGGGTTCTGGGTCACCGCAAATCTTGTGGTGGAAGGGCCGCAGGCGTCGATGGCTGGTTGGGTTGTAAGGGCGCGCTGCGGCGAACTCAAGACCGCGACATATCGTCGGTGACGATGGGCGGCAAGAACGGGCGCCTGCTGGGAAGCGCGCTGCAGCAGCAGGGCGGCTTCCGCCGGATCGGTGCGATCCATGACAAACTCGCCGCCACCGCTCCAGTCATTGAGAACTTCCACCGTAAAAAAATACGTTTGCCCCGCCTGCGCACGCATGCCGTCGAGGGCCACCATGGTTCCGGAGAAACCCACGCTCTCACTGGAGCAGAGATGATGTTCTCCGGGATCGACACTCACAGCCGCGAAGGAGGTACCGCGCGTCGTGGCCGCCCATTTCCCATCGACACCCAGGCGCACCGTCGGAGATCCCTGAGGCGTGTCCACAAAGAAATAGATCAGCGCCTTTCCCGCAGCGGGGCTGGCCACGACCCTTGGAGTCGGGATGGTCTTGTAATTCACCTTGAGGGTTTGCGGGCCGCATGCGGCGAGAGCCGCGGGAGTTTTAGGAAACCGCGCGACTGGATTTTCTGCGCTGATTGCGGGAACACTCGCCACGCACAAACAACACAAGAGAAGGAGGTGTTTCATGGTGGGTCCTTTCCGCAGCAGAGCCAAGTGCAACAGGTGCCGGCGTTCGCCGGTCGAACTATTTCGCGTGCGAGATGCTTTCCGCCATGGTCTCCAGGTACATGGCGGCCTGATCGGGGTTGATGGGCGTGAAAGTAAAAGCATCGCCCGCACCCATGGAATAGTTCCAAAGATCGTAAGTATCGCCGGTGCGCGCATTCAGATTCGCCAAGGCGACAGAGGCGGGCTCTCGTACCCGCATGAGTCCGTGCCCGGCGATGGTTGCGCAGAAAACATGGCGGCCGGGAGCGACGTTCAGCGCGAGATAGGAAGCCATCTTGTTGGCACCGATCCATTGGCCATCCATGCCGATCTTTGTGATGGGAGTATGTACCAGCGGTATGGCCTGCGTTTCGGTAATGAGGTAAACGCGAGCCATGCCGGACGGCGGCGGAGTAGGGATAAATGGATGGTGCTGCAGTTTGATGGCGAAGCGCGTTTTCTTCGGGCCGCAGGCGGCCAACACCGCGGGCGCTTTGAATGGGCCGAGAAGAGGCTTGGGAGACGCGCTCTGACCGCACAGGGTGCCTGCACAAGCGAGAACCATGAAAGCAGAAAAAGAAAGCAGCAGCGTGCGCATGGCGTCCTTCTTTCTGGCGGAGCGTCGTTACGTATGCGCTCCGCGGCGCCCCGCGGCGCCTGTTTCGTATCGTTGGACGGATGTGCGCGGACGAGGTTTGCAAGTAGGCGGAGAAAAATGTTGGATTTAGGATCTTCGGCAGCGTGGAAACGCGGCTGCTTAACTTCCGACGCCGCGGCGACTCGCTGCGGACGAAATGGGAGTGCCAGTGTTTTTTGGCTGTGAGTCTGTTGCCGCGATAGGATGATTGTCGATTGCCAATCGAAAGGAAGTCGCCATCACACTATCTACAAACAACGCGCATATCAATCCTGCCGATGAGACGATTCGGATCGGGCCGCTGGTGGTGCGATTCTTGCTGACTGGGGAGCAATCGAATGGCAGCGTCGCGATTTTTGAGCTGACGGTCCCAGGGGCTCAAAGGCTGCCGGTTCCCGCGCATAGCCACGACCATTACGAAGAGACGATCTACGGGCTCGACCGAGTGATGACGTGGACGGTCGACGGCAAGCCAATCGTCGTGGGACCGGGGCAGGCGCTCTGCATACCGCGAGGCGCGGTGCATCGGTTCGATAACAATGGAAGCCAGGATGCGAAGTCGCTGTGCGTGATTTCTCCGGCTTTGCTGGGCCCGGAATATTTTCGCGAATCCGCCGAGGTGGTGAACGCGGCCGCTGGTGGTCCACCGGACCGCGCCAAGATGGCGGAGATCATGCGCCGATACGGCCTGACGATGGCCGCACCCGCGCCGCAGGCATAACAGGCGGGGCAGACAATTTCTACCTCAACCTTAGGGTAGGCCAAGCTTGGGGTAGATTTGCTCGCGGTCAGCGCCAGGCGTTAGAAGCGAGGCGTCGGCTCGATCGCGGAGGAATTTTCTTCCCACACTGGGCCAGGCATCATGAAGCGTCCATACAGGAAGAGCACAGCGCCAATCAGCAGCGGAATCAGCCCGACGAAGAATACGGGGCGATGCACCATAGCTAACAGGAAAATCATCAGCCCGACACCAACCGCAACCGTGACCAGGCCGCCAAGCTGCAGGCCTCCACGCCGTTTCTCCTGGGCCATGCGATGTTGCTCGCGCATATACTGCAGCGCCGCGGCTCCGCCGGCTTCAGGTGATTCGGCAATCTTTTTCAGCAGATCATTCTTGTAATACAGCTCGCGCTCCCTGGCTCGCGTGCCGGTCCAGGCTGCCACACCAAGGAAAGTAAAAAGTGCAATGCTACCAATGCTTAACCATACAAATACGGCGACGTCGGCGCCCATGGGAGTCCTCCTTTGAATAACTACTATCCGTAAAATTTCTCGCTACATTGGGTGGGACAGACTAGAGTTATCTCCGGTTGCATTTTCTTTGTGCGGCACCGCAAAAAATAAAACGCAACCGTGGGGAGCGGAGCGGAGTCGTACCGACTGTGAGCCGAATGAGCGCCAGCGAAGATCAAGCCGATGTAGCCAAAGTGC
>JAJYBW010000329.1 GCA_021778815.1 Acidobacteriota bacterium
ACTGCCCCAGAATCTCCACCAGGTAACAGACGCAAATCTCCTGCTCCCCCATCAGGTTCAGCAGGCGCAGACGAGTGTTATCCCCCAGCGCCTGGAAAAAACGTTCCGCATTGAATTCAGCCTTCCTTGTCATGTTTTACTTATACGCCTTGACGAATATGTTGGCAAAGCATATATTCGCTTTGGAAGATATGTTCTCAAGGAGAATCGTATGCCCGAGCAATTGTTGGATTCAGTCAAGTCGAAATACGCCGCCGTCGCGGAAAGCACGTTGTCCAGTGATCATGCGGGCGTCAAGGCCGTCGCCGAGGCCTTCGGCTATACCGCCGAGGAACTCACCTCCATTCCTGCGGCCGCCAACATGGGCCTCTCCTGCGGCAATCCCACCGCCACCGCGCACCTCAAATCCGGCGAGGTCGTTGTCGATCTCGGCTCCGGCGGCGGTCTCGATGTTTTCCTCGCGTCCAAAATGGTCGGCCCCACCGGTCGCGCCATCGGCATCGATATGACGCCCGCCATGATCGATCGCGCCCGCGCCAACGCTGCCTCCGGCGGCTACACCAATGTCGACTTCCATCTCTCCACCATCGACAAAATTCCCCTGCCGGATGCCTCCGTCGATTGCGTCATCTCCAACTGCGTTCTCAATCTCGCACCCGACAAGCCCGCTGTCTTTCGCGAAATCGCGCGCGTCCTCAAACCCGGTGGCCGCCTCGCCGTCAGCGATATCGCTCTCAAACACGATTTGCCCGCGGCCCTCGCCAACAGCATCGCCGCCTATGTCGGCTGCATCGCCGGCGCCATTCGCATTTGCGATTACCGCAACGGTCTGCTCGCCGCCGGCTTTGAGCACGTTGAAATTGTCGACAGCGGCCGCGACCTGAATGCCTACGCGAAAGTTGAAAACCAGTCCGGCTGCTGCTCCTCCGCGATGGAAACTGACCATCCGCTGCCATCCGCTGACAATCCGCTCTCCATCGTCGAATCTGCGTGCTGCTCGCCGGCACCCAGCAAAGCCGCGCCGTTACACAACGAACTCGCCTCGCTTCTCTCGCAATACGACGTTAACGCCGTCGCGGCCAGCGTCAAGGTCTACGCAGTCAAACCACAGCCTGGCGCTGCGAAGTCCGGCTGCTCATAATCAAGAGAAACCTCGGGTGCCCCATTTCAAGCCTTCTGTTGGCTTGAGTGGGATAGAACGATATCCGCATCACGACCATCGCAATCCTGTTTGCGAACGAGCACTGAAAGGGTCATCGCATGCCGCACTACAATGTTTTATTTCTCTGCACCGGCAACTCCGCCCGCTCCATCCTGGCGGAGGCGATCCTCAACCACAAGGGTGCGCCCACCTTCACCGCCTTCAGCGCCGGCAGTCATCCCTCCGGAACGGTTCGTCCGGAAGCCCTTCGCCAAATCGCGTCCGCCGGCCTCAGCACCGCCGGCCTGCGCAGCAAGTCCTGGGATGAGTTCGCCCAGCCCGGCGCGCCTCATCTCGACTTCGTCTTCACCGTCTGCGATAACGCGGCCAAAGAAGTCTGCCCCATCTGGCCCGGTCAGCCCATCACCGCGCATTGGGGAGTGCCCGATCCCGCCGCCGTCCGGGGCACCCCGCAACAAATCGACCGCGCCTACGCCCAGGCCTTCGCCACCCTCGATCGCCGCATCACCCTGCTACTCTCCCTGCCCCTCGCCTCGCTCGACTCCCTAGCCATCAAACAGCACCTAAACTCCATCGGGCAGCAATGACCTCGCAGTGCATCAAGGCGTTCCGACTCCCGCCTCCTACGCCTACGGCACTTCAAAGTACCCTGACGTGGTCACCTGTTGCAGCGAGACAGGTGAAGTCAGGAGCTCGGGTGCGGACTGCTGCAATGAATTGAATTGCAGCGGCGTTCCGGCAGTCGAATACAACGACCAGAATTCTCGCACTCCGCTCGGGGGCGCGGGTGTAAATCCGCTTAACGCTGAAAGATCCGGCACGGTGAATGTGCTGCCCGCGCCTAGCCAATTCTTCGTCACGAACGTGTACGTGTTGTACACCACGTTGGAGTTAGAGAACTGGGTCCAGGATGAATTGACGACCGGCCCCGCAACCGTAAAGCCGCTTGTATTCGCGGTGAATGTCGGGAAGGCGGCCGCCATTGGAGCGGTGACTGAACTCAGGGGCGACGGGAGCGCCATCGTGATTGCGCTGGCCGTGCTGGACGACATCTGGGCGAAGACGCTCTGGCCCGTTAAGTTTGCGCCTCCCTGCAGGACATAAAAATCTCCAGGTTGGCTTTGGCTGCTCGGAACCGTGCGATAGGTGGACTGTGGCACTCCATTGAAGGGCCCGTCAAGTATCACCGACAGACCGCCAGATGTATTGTAAATAGGCTCAAAACCGGCAGTTGTCCCGGAGGGCACATTCGTGATGCTGGCCGGCGCAGATCCCAGCTCATCTGCTGCCGTCATCGGCGGAAATGCGATGGTGGCAGCGGAGCCAGTTATCGTCACCCCGCGTTGAATCTGGATCGCGAGGGTACCGTTGGCCCCGTCCGCTACCAACGCAACATCAAACGTTCCCGTTGGAATGCCCGATAGACCGACCGAGCCGCTTGTCGCGTAGTACTGAGCGGACCAGTAGTTTACGTACAACAGAACAGAGGTTGCTCCGGGAATCGCAGAAACGTCGAACGTTGCGTTTACGCTTCCGGACAACGAAGGACACGCCATTGACAGGGAAGTCGTATCTGTCGTCGTGGCCTGGATAATCGTTTCGTTTGAATAGGAATTCCCCGCCGCAAAAGTAGGACACACATAAGCGAATCCATATGCGCTGCTTCCCGACGGTACGGTGAACGAGGCGCTAGCCCCGGAAACCGTGAGCTGCTGAAATTTGCCTGTGCCCACCTGATACGCGACCCCACTAGGCATGGTCGCGCCCGTAAATGACGCTGTGACCGTTGTCCCGGTACCGCCACCGCCGCTCATACCCCCACTGCCGGCACAACCTGACAATGTTGCAAGCCCAAGCGCTCCGATCAGTGCGAGCGCCCTTCGAGTCGCTTCGTACATTAGATTCACCTCACCCAAGTTAAGCGGCAGTTTTGAAGACCTGTAAGTTTCAGTGCTCTTACGAAAACGCGACAGTAAGCTGCGGACCAGTAAGCGCTAGCCATATCGGTCAATCATAGACAAATTGACGAGACAATCAGGAAAACGACACAACTACTTTTACAGATTTTTCGCGTGGCTGCCGTCTCTCTTGTCCCGGGCACCCTTCATGATCGCTCTTCCAATGTGAAGTTGCGCGATGCTCCCGTCAAAAAGACTCGGGTTGCCTCATCTTTCGCGCATTGTCGCCGCAGGGACCGAAGTGTCGGATGAAAAATCTATCTCGCAATCATGGCTGCCAGCAGTGCCGTGCGCTTCGTCATCTCACTCACCACAATCGATTCATGCGCGGCGTGCGCGCCTTCGCCCACCGCGCCCATTCCATCCAGCGTCGGAATCCCCAGCGCCGCCGTAAAGTTTCCATCCGAGCCGCCGCCGGTGCTGGCCTCCTCTAATGCAAATCCCATCGCACCCGCCAACTTCTTTGCCTGCTGAAACAGCGCCACCGTTCCCCGGCTGCGTTCCATCGGCGGACGATTCATGCCGCCCGTAATCGTCAGCGTGCAGGCGCGGTCCTTCACCCGCAGCCCGCGAAACAGCTTCTCCACCCGCGCGGCATCACGCATCCGCGCAATCCGCACATCCACTTCCGCCTGCGCTTCTGCCGCAATTACATTCGTGCGCGTGCCGCCGAAAATCGTCCCCGGATTCACCGTCAGCCCCGTCTTCAAATCCGTAAATTGCGAAATCGTTTCAATCAGTCGAGCCAGTTCCAACACCGCGGAATGGCCTTTTTCAAAATCGACACCGCTATGCGCGGCCACGCCACGCACATGCACTCGATAATCCCCAACGCCCTTGCGCGCTGTCTTGTACGCGCCCTGCGGACCCTGCGCCGGCTCCAGCACAAACACCGCCGAACATTCCCGCGCAATCTTCTCCGTCACCGCGCGCGACACTTGGCTACCAATTTCTTCATCGGAGACAAGCAGCAACACCACCGGTGTCGTCAGCGCCTGCCGCTCGCGCAACATCGCCACCGCATGCAGCGCCATCACCACGCCCGCCTTCATGTCGTACACGCCCGGCCCGAACGCCTTTCCCTT
>JAJYBW010000009.1 GCA_021778815.1 Acidobacteriota bacterium
TGACAAGGACTTCTCCCGGCTGCAACTCAGGCAACTCAACGGTCGTGAGCGCGAAATGATCCCGCGATGGCTGTCCTTGCGGACGAGAGACGAGACGTATTTCCTTTGCCTGAATATTCGTGGTCGGCATATTTGGCACCCTTGGATCCGATGATCGCGGACGCGGACCGGGTTCGCGGCGATCGATTTCTTCTACTACCGCATTATCCGCTGTTCGGCGTGACGGTGGAAACCGTGAAGAGCAACTTTCGATGGCGCGAAATGGGTCTCGCCTAGGACCGCTTGGTCTCACTGTTGCAGCAATGAGATTTCTCCCACTTCTCCAGTGAGCCATCTAATTTCGAGCATTTTCTGGATGAGCCGCACACGTTGCACGAAGACAGGATTAATGTGCGTTCGCCGTCTGCGACGATTTTATTCGTGAAACTGGACCGTGAACTGGAATGGTCTGATGACATAGGTTGAGAATTCCTGGAAGTGATGTCCCTTGATACCATGTGTAAACACACGCTTGTCGCCCAGTCTGTGACGCGAATCACGCATAACGGCGCAAATTTTCATTCGAGATCGATGTTGGACGTGCAGTTCTCGTTGACACTGTTTTCCACCGGTTGGTATAGTTTTAGTTGGGAGTGAAGCGGCCTAGGACTCATGCGCTCCGTTTCCCAATCCAGGGTTCCTTTTCTTACCCGGCTCAAAATCTCGATCATGCCTGTTTTTTGGGGTACCACCCAGGGAGTCGTTTTCTGACTTTCAGGTAATGGCGCCACCGACAGCGTTTCGAGGCAACGGCTAGGCAGAGAAGTCCCCAGATTTCACGTCGGGCTGAGATGCCATTTCGACAGCCAGTCGTCGAGGCAACCGCAGCCGGCTTGAATGGACAATCTTTGGTTTCCCCCTGGGAAGCCGGCGGTTGCCCGATACGGTGTGCCCTTCGCGCCGTATGAGTCCGGAGCCCCCTAAGCCTTATGGTCGACGTCCTCAATCCCGAACACACTGCGAGTAAAACCCTGAACACTACATTGGAAGCCAACGAAATTACAACCCTTGAGACGCAAAACGAAGCGCCGGAAAACAACCACCACATTTCTGCCGCGGCAGAAACCCAACCAGCCGAGCCCAATCCCCAGACATCTGAGCCGACAAGTCACGCTGAAGCAGAGATAAGTGTGTCGTCCGCTGAGCCGGAGGCCGCTGCCGCGCATGCCGTGGAAGCGCACGATGCCTCTTCCCATGAGGAAGAGATGGACTTTGGCGCACTGCTGGAGTCGTTTGAGCACGAGCAGGCGGCACAGGAAGCCGCGCAGGCTGTCGATGGCAATGTCGTCACCGGCACCGTGATCAAACTGACCGACAAGCATGTCGTGGTCGATGTAGGTCTGAAATCCGAGGGCTTGATTCCGATCGAGCAGGTGCTGGATCACAACGGCCAGCCGAAGCTGCAGGCAGGTCAGACGATTGAAGTGGTTGTCGAGCATGAGGAGCCCTCTGGCGGCTACCTGCTGAGCTACGACAAGGCTTTGCGCCACCGCGTGTGGGACACGATTGAGAAAGCTGCGAACGACAAGACGCCTGTGAGCGGTATAGTTGTCAGCCGCGTTAAGGGCGGCCTGACGGTGGATATCGGCATCAAGGCATTCCTGCCGGGTTCGCAGGTGGAGATTCGGCCGGTTCGCAACCTGGAATCCTACATTGGCCAAACGATTGAAGTTCGTGTCATCAAGTTGAATAAGAAGCGCGGCAACGTCGTGGTTTCCCGCAAAGAATTGCTAGAGAACGAAGCCTCGCTGAAGCGGTCGCTGACGCTGGATCACCTGGAAGAAGGAACCATCCTGACCGGCACGGTGAAGAACCTGACCGAGTACGGTGCGTTCGTCGATCTGGGTGGCATTGATGGACTGCTGCACGTGACCGACATGTCGTGGGGTCGGTTGACCCATCCTCGTGACCTGGTGAACGTGGGTGATGAGATTCAGGTAAAGGTGTTGAAATTTGATCGCGAGAAGCAGCGCATTTCGCTCGGATTCAAGCAGCTGACGCCGGATCCCTGGCTTGATGTTGCGGAACGTTATCCGATCGGCGCGCGGGTTCGCGGACGCATTTTGAGCGTGACCGACTACGGTGCGTTCGTGGAACTGGAACAAGGGATTGAAGGCCTGGTCCACGTTTCCGAGATGACGTGGTCGAAGCGCATGAAGCACCCGACCAAGTTGGTGAAACCGGGCGATGAAATTGAAACCATCATTCTGAATGTGAATCCGGCGGATCGCCGTATTTCACTCGGTATGAAGCAGCTGCTCGAGAATCCGTGGGAGCATCTTTCGGAGCGCTACGTCACCGGAAGCGTGGTTGAAGGTCGCGTGCGGAACCTGACAGAGTTTGGCGCTTTCATTGAAATTGAAGATGGCATTGACGGGCTGGTCCACGTCAGCAATATGAGCTGGACCAAGCGCATCAAGCACCCGTCTGAAGTGGTGAAGAAGGGCGACAAGGTGAAGGCCGTTGTGCTGGGGATTGAGGCGGAACATCGCCGTCTGTCGCTCGGCATTAAGCAGCTGCAGCCGGATGTGTGGGAGTCATTCTTTGCGCAACATCAGGTGAACGATGTGGTGCATGGCAAAGTGCTCCGCATGGCGCAGTTCGGCGCGTTCGTGGAATTGGCGGACGGGGTCGAGGGTCTGTGCCACGTTTCCGAAGCCACCGACCTGCATGGGGCTCCCATCAAGCTGGACGTTGGCGAGGAACACGACTTCAAGATCATCAAGATGAACGCGGAAGAGAAGAAGATCGGCCTGAGTCTTCGCGCCGTCGGCGACGAAGCGACGCGGGCGGATGTGGAGCAATACAAGGCGCCACGCGCGAAGGAGCATGGACACGGGCATTCGAATTCCGGCGGTCCGCGCGAATCTCCCTCCTCTCAGTCTTCCTCGTCCACCACGCTGGGCGACCTGATCAACTGGAAGAAGCGCGAGCGCGAAGAATAGTCGCACGCAACGTAAGAGAACGTGAAAGCGCCGAATGCCATGCATTCGGCGCTTTTATTTGTGTCTGAAGTTGTGGAGCGAGCGGAACTATTTGCCGGTGTCAATCCGGATGATGACGCGAAATACCGCACGATCATCGAAGGAACTCAGGATCTTCGGCTTGCTGGATTTGCCATCAACCTTCGCCCAAAGTTTGTAATCGTCATTGGGAGACATCTGCTCAAAGCGGTACGCTCCATCTTCCTGCGTGATGTAACTCTCCACAGTCATGGTGTGCTGGTTGCTCAGGTACACAATCGCGCTGCGAATCGGGACGTCGTTCTGGTTCACCACACGGCCCTGGACTGAGCGCTGCGTAGTCTGGGCAGAGACCGGTTTTGGGTGGCCAGAAATTCGTGCAAGGCAGGCGACAAAGAGTAGAAGAACTGCAATCGTGAGTACGCGTGTTCTACGGGAGAGCCCGTCGTCCATACTATTCATTCAATCCGCACCTGTTTATTCTTCCTCTTCGTCATGAAAGACGATTGCGCTTTCGTCGTATCCAGACTCTTCCACTTTACTCAATTCCACCGGATCCGTGTTGACGACTTCATATTCCGCACCGCACTCTTCGCAGAGAACGACTTCGCCTTCTTCGACTTCATCTTCTGCGAAGGTCAAGGTGTTTTCACATTCAGGGCAAACTTGCATGACCGCTCCTTCAGCGTCGCTCAATGTTGGTTCATGATTACACCTCCGCGAAGGTGTAACGAAGCTAGTTTAAGGAAATCGTTGCGTACGTCAAGTAGGAAACGATTCCGTCAACATCTTTCGATTCTCTCGGCCAGGGTCTCCATCAAGAATACCGGAATGCCGGGAGAGCCTGCGGTTGAAAACCTTTCCTATGTTGACGTACGGAGTGCGTCCGGGGTTACCCGCGACATAACAGAATTTTTATCGTCGCGAAACGCATTGCGAGAGGGGTGAGCACATCGCGCTTGCCCAGTTTTCAGGGCATTCGTCCCATCGGAGGCACAAATCGCAGGCGACGGCTAGCGCTGTGACGCGGCTGGTCGTAGGCTTGTAGTGTATGCCGCGTTCGAGTCCGATGACGTTGTCGTTTCCGCCGTTTGAGGGAATGATCCGCAAGATCATTCTCATCACGCTTGCAATTTTCTTTTGTCTGCTATTGCTGCACTGGATCGCTCCCGGAATCGCAGGAACTATTTTTGCCGTAGGTGCGCTAACGCCCGTGATGGTGCTGCATGGAGCCATCTGGCAGCTGATAACGTACAGTTTTTTGAGCGGCGGAATTTTCCAGGTAGCGTTCGACATGTTGTCGCTTTGGTTTATCGGCTCGTACCTGGAGACGACCTACGGCACGCGCTGGCTGACGGAGATTTATTTTTTCTCGGTGGTCGGTGCGGCACTGACGACCATTGCCGTGGCCTATACACACGCTTTCCATATGTCACCGGCGCAGACGACCTACGGCGCCCTGGGCGGGATCTTCGGGCTGCTGGCGGCGTGGGCGGTGTTGATGGGCGATCAGAAATTCCTGATGTTTCCGTTTCCGATTTCGATTCGCGCAAAATACCTGGTGATCATCTTCATTCTGATCGCTGTGGCAAGCGTGTTTCAGGGGCCGAATGGATTTCTCTCTCTGGCGTCTTTAGGGGGAGCTCTGTTCGGATACATCTACCTCAAGGTCGCTCCGCGGCGAGGCTATGCATTTGCGGCGACGGAGCGGGTCTTCTCGTTTCGCAATGGATACTATCGCTGGAAACGGCGGCGCGCGGCGCGCAAGTTTGAAGTGTACATGCGCAAGCATGACCGCAATGTGAAGTTCGACGGACAGGGGCGATACATCGACCCGGACGGAAAGAAAGACCCGACCGACAAACGCTGGATGAACTAAAACGCTCATCCGGGTCGAGCGATCCTTCTGTGCACGCGATTCTTCAGGAGACGGCGGTCCACGTTCGGGGGACAATCGCTCAATCACGGACTGCCAGTGAGAAGCGTTTATTTCACGCCGCCGCCTGACTGGTCAACGGAGACAGACGAAGGAGAGTCCTTGCCGTTGGTCATTTCATCTTTCCAGACAATGATGCTGTCTCTGGCAGCCTCGGCATCAGGAGAATCGGGCGAGAGAGCCAGAAAACACTCCATGTGAAAGATTGCGGCTCGATAGCCAGGCCTGCCGCCGATTTCCGAAGTCATGATAGCCAGGTCGTATTGTCCCGCCGTCCAATAGGGAAAAACCTGGAGCGCCTCAGCGAACTCGTTCATTGCCTTGGGAATGTCCTTTTGCTTATACGCGTACTCGGCCAGCACCTGGTGCTCGTGGGCTTCTTCCGGCATGGCGGGCTTGGTCTTCAACTGGCGCCACGCCTCGGCTTTAGGCTTAAAATCCTCCAGCCAGGCATTGAACTTGACACTCTGATCATCCTGGACAGCGCGCGCCAGATAGACGAGCGCTGACTGAAAGCGCTGCGCATCGCGGAGCTCGATCGCCGGTGCCCAATGTCCGGACCAATTGAGGGTGCCCGGACTGCTGGACAAATTCGGAAATTCATACCAATGAACGCTGAACTCCTGACCGAAAGGGATTGCCGTTATACCCGGCGCTGTCACTGAGTTCACCATGGCCAAATGAATTACGAATGGATCTTTCCCGTTGATGGTTCCGGTCACTGTGCCGTCCTGCAACGCGGGCTTGGAGATACCGGCAGACTTCATTGCGCCTTCCAGCCATTTCCAAGCCTGGGCCTGGTCGCGCGGCGTGTTGCGGTCATGAGATTGCGCTCGCGCCTGACCCAGTGCGGAGGAAGCAAGGCTCTGGCCGCAGGCGATCCTGACTGGCATGACTGCCAGCAGCAAACCAAGGCATACAAAACTTGCAAACTTTGTTCTGAAAGATTTCTTACGTCGACGCATAGATCGGTCCTCGTCTTTCTTGATTATGTTCGCAATCCCCTAAAAAACGGCCGGGAGTTGGGGAGCTGAACGCGCTCCTGTGCCGGCTTACGGCGTTGCTGTGGTTCGCTTGTCTTCCCAGATAAAGATGCTGTCCTGTGCTGCCTTGGCGTCGGGAGCGTTGGGCACCAGTGCCAGATACAGCTTCATGTGATAGATGGCCATGTTGTAGCCCGGCCTGGTTCCCACCTCGGCGGCGAGATTTGCCAGATTGCTCTGGCCATCGGGCCAGCAGGGAAATATTTTCAGTGCCGCGTCATACTCCGTGATGGCCTTGGGCACGTCCTTGTTCTTAAATGCGTACTCGGCAAGCACCTGGTGCCGCTGCGCCTCCTCCGGCATGGCGGGCTTCGCGGCAAGCTGCCGCCATGCCTCGGCCTTGGGCTGGAAGCTCTCCAGATCGGCGGCGTCCTTGGCCGCCTGCTCTTCCTGCGCCGCGTGCGCCAGATAGGTGAGCGCGGCCTGAACTGTCTGAGCATCATCCGATCTATATCTGTTAAACGAATGCCACTGTATAGCGCCAATACTGCTGGATACATTCGGAAACTCATACCACTGAACGGTATAAGAACTGTAAGTCGCCGTGACTCGCTGCCTAACGCGAGTCACAGAGTTCGTCAGGGCCAGTACAATCCGAAAGGTGCCACCATTTTTGGTTTCTCCCGAAATCACGCCATTTTCCATTTTGAGATCGGAAACATCTTTCTTTTTAGCAGTTTTCAGCCATGTTTTCTGTATCCAGTTCCAGGCCTCGGCTTGGTCGCGCGGGGCGCTTTGGCTGTATGCGAAACGCCCTGGCAACGCCATCAACAGCAAGCCCAGGCAGAGCAGACTCCAAACGGTTCTTCTGAACATTCTCTTTCGACGCATGGGTCGTTCCTCCTGTCCGTACGAGGAATCCGCTAGATGCGGGCAAAGTGCAACATTAGAAAGGCTTTTCAGCAGAGTATAGAGATAAGGCACCGGAACCGGCAAGAGAAAAACGCCTCCATGCGCGATGCTGCTGCTATAATTCTGGCGAAAATACCCCAGAGTCGTTGTCGATCCTTGTGAATCAGGGTGTGGCGCATCCCGGCGCAAAGGAACGGGAGTGAGAAGACCTATGCGAACGCGATGTCTTGTTCAAACTGGTTTTGCCTTGTGCGTTGGCTGGCTTGTATGTCCTGTGCCGCAGGGGCTGGCCCAAATGGATTGCCAACCCTACTGGACTCCTGAATACAAATGCATGGAGGGGTGCGGTTCCTGTCCGACAACAGGGGGCAATGTACCGAGTGCTTCCGCCCTGCCAAACTTCCAACAACAGTTCGGACAGGCCTTCATGCAAGGGGCGATCAATGGATTTGTCGGCGCCATGCAGCGAAGCGCGGCGAACGCCGCGGCGGCGCGGCAGCAACAGCAGGCCTTTCAAGCGGAGATGGCCCGTCGCCAGCAGGAGGCTGAGGAGCAGCGCCGCATCGCCGAGCAGCAGCGCCTCGACGCCATGTTCGCCCGGCTGGACAGCGAATTGAAGCTCAGCGATCTTCCATTCCAAGTGTCGATGAAAGACACGGACGTCCCTGGCCCCCAGGACCTGCACATGAAGGGGATGGACATCCCTGGTCCCGGCGACATGAAGATGAAGTTCGGGGACGACAGCGCGACGTCCACTTCCTATGGACTGAAGGGCTTGCCTGGCATCTACGTAGGCGGCCCGGCTGGCGGAGCGACAACCAATACAGCCGACGCCACCGCCCATGGCGGAGCTGCGTCGGACGCGCCCGCATCCAATCCCAACCTGGCATCGGGACCGGGCACAGGTACCACTGGACCAGGCATCCCTGGCCTGCCTGGGATTTATCTGGACGGCACGCAGCCGAACCAAGCTCCTGAGTTGGCGCAGACGGCACAGAGTTTGCCCGCCGGGCCGGAGCGCGACATCACAGAAGACACGGCTCTCCACGCCGCGCTGCACAATCCCGCGCTGACTGCGCCCACGCAGGACCCTCAGGTGGCAAATTTCCAGAAGGACGACCTGAATTACCAGCAGGCCCTGCAAACCACCACCACCGCCAGCCAGCAATACAGTGCGGCGCAAAGCCAGGTGGCCACCGACCAGAGCGCGATTGCGACGGCCAAGGCGCAGCTAGCAAGCCTGCAGCCGACCGTGGAGCAGCAGGCGGCGCTGACCCATATGCTGGATGTGGCGAAGACAGATGAAGCTGCGTCGGAGGCCGCGCGCCAGATGTTCGAGAACGCGAATGTCCATCTTTCGGTAGCCCGCACGCAAGCCATTGGAGCACTGGCCAGTTTGCCGCAAGATCCGAACGCAGCGCCCATCCATCTCAGCCGGAATGCGCTCAGCCGAAATGCAATGCCGGTTCCGCTGCGGCTACCAGGGCCGGTTGGGCCGTATGCATCCGCCTCAGGCCATCCCTTGCCAGTCACCCCCGCCGCACCAGTCGTTCGGCCAGTCGCTACGCCAACCCAACTTTGCGCACAACTTGCCGGGGCGGAAAACGCGTTGCGCCGTCTGATGGAGACGCAGAAGATGCACAACGAAGACCTTGCCGAATGGGGCCAAAGCGTGGATGAGGCTTCCGACGATGCCTGGAGCCGAGGTCTGGACATGGCGCGCGATTACATGGGGAGTGGGATGAACGCTTACATCGAAGGCAAGATCAATGGATCGGAGGAGGAAATTCAGGCACTTTATCTCCGAGTGTCGAATGAAAAAAATCTGTCCAACATGGCAGAAACGCAGAAGGAGTGGGAAGCCCTGGAGCAGCACAAGCTCTATTTGCAAGAGGCGCTGGAGCACGCAAAAAGGGACCAGAAACAACTGGATGTGCTGGCAGAGGAGCGAGATTTCCACGAATGGAGCAAGGACAACAAGGGCGATCTGAACGGAAATCTGGAAGGAATGCGGGAGATCGTGGACAACCTGATCGGCGATGAAGAAATTCAGAAAAAACTTGGGATTTCCGATGCGTCGGACGCAATCAAGTATGGCGAATCCATTGTGGATTCCGGCTATGACATTCTGAGCGAAGTTCTCGCGGCCCAGCGTATCAAGCAACTAAACCAGAATGCAGACCAGTTTCTGCAAGCGCAGCGCGCGTTGCAGTCCCGAATCGAAACGACTGTCACCCAGCTTAACGCAGCCAGTCAAAACACCCCGCCAGGTACGGCACGGTGCAACCAGATTGCGGTGCGATAAATCCAAGCGGGAGCGCTGTAACCGCTATACGGCGACGGTGAAGGTATCGCCGGTGCGTTCGACGGCGCGATAGAGAGTGTCGCGCTCCACTGGAATGCGTCCGGCTTCTGTGATCAGACGTACCAGATCCACGCGACGCATGCCCTGCGGTGTCTCCGCGCCGGCATCGTGATAAATCTTTTCCTCGATCACCGTGCCGTCGATATCGTCCGCGCCGAAGCGTAGCGCGATCTGAGCAATCTTCGCCGTCATCATTTGCCAATAAGCTTTGATGTGGCCAAAGTTATCCAGCATCAGGCGGCCGACAGCAATCTGGCGTATGTCTGTCATCCCGCTGGTACGGGGCAGGTGATCGAGCGCCGTATTGTCGGGATGAAACGCCAGCGGAATGAAAGTCTGAAATCCGCCAGTCTCGTCCTGCAGCGCGCGTAGGCGCAGCAGATGATCGACGCGATCCTCGTCGTTTTCGACGTGGCCGTAGAGCATGGTCGCATTGGAGCGCATGCCGAGTTGGTGTGCGATGCGCGCCGTCTCCAGCCATTCGCCGCCGTCAATTTTGTGATCGCAGATGATATGGCGGACTCGATCGGCAAAGATTTCCGCGCCCCCTCCTGGCATGGAATCGACGCCGGAGGCTTTCAGTTTCTCGATGGTCTCGCGGATGCTCAGCTTCGAACGTTTCGCGAGGTAGGCAATCTCCACCATGGTGAAGGCCTTTATATGCACTTTGGGGAAACGCTGCTTCAGGCCACTGATGAGGTCGAGAAAATATTCAAGCTGCAGGTCCGGATGAAGACCACCGACCAGGTGAAACTCTGTGACCGCTTCTGAATAGCCTTCAGCGGCTCGCTGCCACGCTTCTTCCAACGCCATCGTGTAGGCGCCGGGTGAATCCTTTTTTCTGCCGAAAGCGCAGAGGCGGCAGGCGGCGACGCAAACATTGGTGGGATTGATGTGGCGATTCACATTGAAGTAGGTGATGTCGCCGTGCATTTTTTCCCGAACCCAGTTGGCCAACCAACCGACCGCAAGTATGTCAGCGGAACGGTAGAGCGCGACGCCATCGTCGAAGCTGAGACGCTCTTCTGCGAACACTTTTTCGGCGATTGGGGTCAGGCGCGCGTCGTCGGTCTGAAAGGAGTGACGGGATTTCTTGGTTTCTTCCACAATTGACCCCTGCGTCTATGATATCTGACCATGCTCTTCGCAACCAAACAAGCTCTAGTGGCGCTTGCCGGCTCCTGAATTATTCTTCTACATATCGATATCGCCGAGTTTAGATTGGACAGGTCCAAAACCATGAAAACCAGGGCTAACCGCTTCGCATTCGCAGTTCTCTTTGTCCTCTGCGCAACCAACGCTTTCAGCTACGCAGCGAATGATCCGCAGAAAAAGATCCAAAGCGCGGTGGATGCGAACCTGCGACCGGTGATGGCGAAATATGGTATTCCCGGCATGGCGGTCGGCGTCACAGTCGCGGGTAAACCCTACATCTTCACCTATGGCGTGGCGTCCACGGCAACTCGCCAACCGGTGACTCGCGACACATTGTTCGAAATCGGATCGGTCAGCAAGACCTTCACCGCTACGCTGGCGACCTACGCGCAAATAACGGGCGATCTTTCCTTATCCGACAAGACAAGCAAATACCTTCCGGCGCTGCAAGGGAGTCCATTTGGCAATGTCAGCCTTTTTAACCTGGGCACACATACCCCGGGCGGACTGCCACTGCAGTTGCCGGACAACATCAAGAACAACGACGAGCTGATGCATTATCTCAAGGATTGGCGACCCGCCTATCCTGCAGGAACACATCGGACTTATTCCAACATCGGGATCGGGACGCTCGGCTGGATTACAGCCAGGAGCATGGGGCAGGATTTCTCCGCCGTGATGGAGCAGCGTCTGTTTCCAGGACTCGGCATGAAGAACAGCTACATCCACGTTCCCAAATCTGCAATGGCGAACTACGCCCAGGGCTATACAAGGGGGAATACGCCAATCCGCATGGACTCTGCGGTTCTTTCCGCTGAGGCTTATGGAGTCAAGACCACGGCACCGGACATGATCCGCTTTGTGGAAGACAATATAAATTCTTTTGGGCTCGAGCAGAAGCTTCAGCGCGCGGTCGCAGAAACTCACACGGGCTATTTCCAAGCGGGTCCGATGACGCAGGACCTGATATGGGAGCAATATCCGTATCCAGTGACGTTGGAGGCGCTACTCGAAGGAAACTCAGCGGCCATGGCCTTTCATGCGATTCCTGTCACCGAAATGAAGCCGCCAGAGACGCCGCAGGAAGACGTCTGGATCAACAAGACCGGCTCAACCAACGGTTTCGGAGCTTATGTGGCCTATGTCCCGGAGAAACGATTGGGGATTGTCATCCTGGCCAACAAGAATTATCCCAACGATGCAAGAGTCACGGCCGCATTCAATATCCTGAAAGCGCTTGCCGATGGAAGCGGCGGAGATTCGAACTAGCGCCATCGAGAAGTTGACGATCAACAGAGAACAAGGGGCGCGAAGGACCCGCGGCGCAGGACACCTTTTCGCCTCTTCCTTTGAGAGAGACGGGCACTCTGCGGATCGTGAATGGGGGCCACGAGACTCAAGCTGGATTGGAAAGCAAGCCAGTTCGTCGCAGAAGGTCTATGTCGATGCTGCCTAGAAGGAGGATTTCCTGGCGTGGCGCCTGAACACTCCCCGGCCGACCAATATAGAAGGGTCGCAGGAGTGACTCATTTCATGGTGAACCAACGCGGCCTCGTCCTTAGTCTTCGCGATGGTCATGAAACATGTTGTACAGATCGATTCGAACGATCCATCGTAATTACGCCTGTGCGGAAATACAGCTTTCCTAGAAGTATTCACGGTACGCCCCAATTTCTGGGAGAGAGAGCCAAATTATAAGGCCTGACTACCCCACTTTGTCGAGTTTTTTCTCTTCTTTTGACTCCGTTTCCCATCTGTATGATTTGAAAGATGTAACGCCCCAGCAGCCAGCGAGTCGTGACGGAAAACAATGACGGCACGGCATATTTCTTCTGGCGTTTCGACGGTGCTGTTACGCTGGGACAGGAACAAATGCCCAAGCCTATGCGTCAACTTACTCTGCCTGAACGTCTCGCTCCAGTGGTGCCGATTGTATGGATTCTTTTTGGTCTGCTTGCGCAGGGCGCGACCACATCGCCAGCATCGGCTCTGGGCCAGTTTTCTCCAATACAGGCGACCAGTCTGGATGATGCCCATATGGATCTCCCAACCAGCTTCTCAGGGCAATTGAACCTGATCATCATCTCATTTGCGCGGGAACAGCAACAGGAAGTGGACAGCTGGATTCCAGCAGCGCGAAAAATCGAATCCGAGCACAGCCAGTTTCGCTACTATGAGTTGCCCACCATGTCACGCGAGAACTTGCTATACCGCTGGTGGTTTGATGAGGCATTGCGCAGCAATACGACGGACAAGGATTTGCGCAGCCGGATTCTGACCGCGTATGTCAATAAGCACGCATTCAAGAAATCCCTCGATATCAAGAATGAGAAGCGAGTGGTCGCTATCCTTGTTGATCCGAAGGGCCATGTCTATTGGCGCGCAGATGGGCCATACAAAGAAGCGGATCTGTCGGCGTTATTGTCTGTATTGGCGGCGCACAGTATTTGACGCTTCCGGTCTTAATCTGTGGCCGGGGATACAAGTTGATGCATGTGGATGAACTTCTGTTCACGTTGAACGCGCAGTTGCTAGAGTAGGTCTTTTTCCATCTGCCATGCATCGACGCGTCGCAGGTAATACTGGGGTACGCGATCGATGACTCGAAATCCCAAACGCTGATAGAAGGCCACCGCATCGGCATTTTCGACCGAAACATGCAGACGGATGCTGCTTCCTCCCCACTCGCGCAAACGCGTCTCCAACGTCTCGTACAGCGCGCCCCCGATCGATTCTCTGCGAAACTGGGGCAAAACCTCGATCGTGACTAGTTCCCCGTAGCGCGCCGTCTGGCGCGTGCGGCGACGTCGCTCAAGTGCCGCCAATCCGACAATAACGCCGGAACGTTCAGCGACGAGAGTGATGACCGTGGGGTTCAACAGGAGAAACGCAATCTCTTCGCGGGGATAGGCAATGCCGGGCGGAAAGCAGACAGCATCAATGGCCGCCAGCGCATCCAGGTCCTGCGAAACTGCCGGACGGATCGAGAACGAACCTTCCGGCAGTTTTGTCATTGAAATGCCGGGCAACCGATTTAAAAGCTACCCGCGGCCACTTGCTTTTGCTGTTGCACGATGACGCCATGAAGCAACGTTGCAGCCACCATGTGACCGTCGGACGAACCCACAATGTGAGTACGCCATCCGGGATTCCAATAGTTCCAATGCTTGGCTGTAGCATCGATGCCAAAGACCAGATCGGAATCATAGGAAGTGGCGACAATGCGCTTCAACTGCTGATCATATTCAAGCCCGCTGATGTTGTTGATTGGCACATCGACAGGCTGCCAGCTTTGGCCCTGGTTGCTACTGAAGGCAATACCCAGGCGGCCGCCGACCCATAGGTCGCCGTTCGCATCCACAGCCACTTGACGAATGCGGTGCCAATTCGCCGGTGACGGTACGGACTGCCAGGATTTTCCTTGATCGGGCGAGATGAAGAGGCCAGCCTGCCCATTCGCCAATACGAAATTGCCGTAAGCCGCAACCCCGTAGAATGGGATCTCTGAGCGCTTCGCCGCACTGCTTGCGTGATTTTTCTCGGTCGACTCGGCGTAGAGCACGGCACCGAGCCAGGCAAATTTAGGATCCTCGGCGGAATATAGGCCTTCCTCCGTGGCTGCATACCACTTACCACCGGAGAAGGCGACTCCGTGCACTGCCTCTTCAATCTTGCCATCCGGAACCGGCACGAACTCCGTGGTATAGGTCACATGGTGCTTTTTGTTCACATGCCGAACCTTGTGAGCAGTCTCGATGACACGCGCGTCGACGATCTCCCATTTGTCATTGCGTAAGCGGAAGACCCCATGATTCGTGCCGGCCATCAGTACGCCTGCGGGGGACATAGCCAGCGAGAAAATATCGTTTCCATTCAAGCCGGCGTTGATCTGCGTCCACGCCTGACCACCATCTTTAGAAACGAACACACCTCCAAACCGTTTGTCATTCAATACTCCGACATACAGAGTATTTGGCGAGGCGGGGTCGGCAACCATAGTGGAAACCTGGCGTTCAGAGAAACCTTGATTGGCCGCATGAAAGCTAATGGAACCGTCGTCGCTGGAAAGGACGCCGCTTCGATCCGTCGCCATCAAGATATGTTGCGAGTTTTTTGGATCGACGTAAATGTCGTTGATGATGATATCGCTCGGCGTCATCAGCGACCACTTTTGACCGGCATCCAGCGTGCGATAAAGACCTTCCGTTGTTCCGGCGTACACGATGCTGGAATTATTCGGATCCTGCATCAACACACGTGTACGGCGAGCGGCGCTGGGAATGCCTTGAATCTTCTTGAAACTCGCGCCTGCATCGATGCTCTTATAGATCCCTGAGCAAGCGCTGGTATACACGGTGCTGGGCGCCTTGGGATCGATGATGATGGAGAACACATCCGAGTCCACGATCAAACCCTGCTTGATGTTCTGCCAGGTCTTGCCGCCGTCGGTGGTTTTCCAGGGTAGATGCCAGGTCCCGGCGTAGATGACTTGCGGATTCACAGGATCGATGGCGATGGATTCCACCTCATGCAGTTCCGTGCTCCCCATGGGACTGATCAGCTTCCACGTAGCGCCGCCATCTTCGCTTCGATAAATTCCGGCGAGTGTACCGGCCACAAATATTTTCGGATCCGACGCAGCTTGCGAGAGAGCGCGGACGGACTGGCCTTTCATGTCGTCGACGGGCTTCCAGTGATGGCCTTCGTCCTCACTGATATAAATTCCACCGTCCGGCCTGTCCAGTCTCCAGGCGCCGATCATAAGACGCTTGGGGTTCGATTTGTCAAAGACCATGTTGTCGATGACCAGCGAATCGTCGGTGCCGATCTTGCTCAACCGTGTCCAATGCTGGGCATCGTCGGTTTCATACACCCAGCTATTGGTGGTGCCGAGGAGGATATGGGAGGGGTCTGCCGGGCTGTATGCGAAGCTGCGGGCATCTCCGCCGTAGGGGCCAACAGTTTGCCACTGTTGCGCGCTTGCGCTGGTGCCGCACACACCAGCGAATCCGAGAAGAACTGCTGTGATCGTGGGGAATATTCGTTTCATGTTGTGAACCATCCGTGTGTATCGCTCTATAAAGTTGGGGGAAAAGCGAAACTCACCCATCCGACTCTGCTGGGGTGATGCATCACTGCTGCAGAACTCGCGTATGCTCCGATCTTTCCTTCAATGAAAAGGGCCAGCCGCATATCTAGCCGGCCGGCCCTGATCAAGCTTCTGTCAAGCGTTACTGCTTGGCAGGAGCTGCCTTGTGATGACGGTGATGGTGCGGTGCTGTCGAGGTTGCACGGCTGTGTCCGTAGGCATTCTTTGAAGCCTTGACGTCTCCGGATACAGGTGTTGTGCCCTGTACATCGTTGTCGAAGGTGGCGCCTGCAGGTACCAGGTAATTCTGGACCGTGTCAGAACCGGCAGTTCCGGTGCGGACATCGATGCGGGAAGGATCAATTCCCTTCTCGTTGACCAGATAGGCCTTGGTATTGACGGCGCGCTCTGCAGCCTGCGTGTCAGCATGCTTCTCGTTCGGAGCACTGCTGCCAACCAGAACTGCCTTAGCATCGGCGCTGCGCTGAAGGTTCAGAGCCACATCGTCCAGGCAAGCCTTGGCTTCGTTGTCGACGCGAACCGGGCGACGCTTCTCGCGACCGAAGGTGATCGAGCAAAGAGTCTCGGTCTTCGGAGCGGGCGGCGGCGGCGGTGCGTTGATCGTCACTTCCGTGGTGGCAGATGCGGTTTGACCCTTATCGTCAGACACGTTGCAAGTGACGGTGATGGCGCCTGGAGCAGCTCCTGTCGTGTTTAGAGTTGCGGTCGTGTTCGAGCCGCTGACCTGACCGGACGAGGCGCTGTAGCTGTAGGTGAGAGGACGATTCTGTGGGCTGACGCCGTGAGCGGTAATCGTCGAGGAATCGCCAGGATTGAGCGAGGTCGGATTGGCTTCGCAGCTAATCGTCGGCGGCTCAAACTGCTTGACTGTGAAGGTCGCATTGCAATCCGCAGACTGACCGGCTTTGGGGCCTTCTGTCACGTGACCTGCGACAGTGTAGGTTCCAGGAGCGAGATCGGCGGTATCCACCGTTCCGGTGGTGGAGGTACCGCTGACTTTGCCGCCAGTGGATGTCCAGCTGTAGGTCGGTGTTTTCTTCGGGTTCAGATTTGTCGCATTACCGGTAACAGTAATTTGATCGCCCGGATAGGCTTCCGTAGGGCTGACCGAGCAGGCGTAGGCGACCGGTGGCGGCGGCAGGATACTGCCGATGTGATACACCAGGCCAGTGCTTAGCTGCGCCGCATTGATATTAGCGCGACCCCCGATGATGGCGCCCCCAATAGCATTTGGATCGGTGGTGGAGTCAGCGGGACGAACACCGCTGCGGCTCGCGGGGGTAACAGGAATCATGGCATTCGGGTCAGAGAAATTATTCGCAGGGCCGAAAGAAACGTGCATGTACTGGTAGTCGGCCTGGAAGACGCGCCAGGAAAGCTTGTTGTGCAGGATCGGAAGCGGGAAATCCATACCGCCGCCAGCCGTCAATGACACTCCCCAGCGATATGGGTTGACGAAGTTAATTGGACCGGCTCCGTCAGTGTAATAGCCCACGTAGTTCGGACCGCCGATGCGGGTGGTGCCCACTAAAGCGTGGATGAACGGCGTCAGGCCATCCTCCAGCGGGAAGCGTGCGATAGGACCTGCATTGATGGTGGTGAAACCATCGCCCGGGCCATCCGGATGGGAAGCCAAACTGGCCTCAAACCCCAGGTTCCGTGAAAAATAATAGGCTCCGCTGCCAATTGCACCCAGATTCACAGCTGCATACTTTGAACCATTGACATACGAGTTTGGTGCCAAGTAAGAGTAACCAAGAAAAATATCGACGCGCGACGGATTGATCGTCTTCGATGGCGCGGGCGCCATGGGTGCAGCCGAGCTTGACGATGTAGCGGCAGTTTGCGCCGTCAGTGTCGTTCCCAGCCCCAATACGCAAACAGCTGCTATCCAGCGGCCCTTGGTGCGTAATTTTGAATATTCCATCCCTATCTCCTCCGCAACTTTGTGTAAACAAATCTAATTCATTTTTGTAAACTGCAAGCGCTTTGCTTTGTTCATTCCCAAGCGCTGGACGCGTCAAGACGCCTCATGGTCCTGTCTTACGAATCCAATGCAAACGATCCTAATCCACAGCAATCGCTCACTCGATTAGAGCACAAGACTGAATCAAAAGGTCACCCCGTTTATGCGGGGCTAGTCTCAAGGTATACCAAGAGATACCTGAACGCCAAGAATTAATATAGAAATGATGCCGCTGGTGTTATGGATGCAGCCGTTCGCCGCCCCAACCAGTTACTCGAGGTTGAGAACTTTTCTGACCGTTCCGCGCTCCCGCAGGATCTTCTCCTGTAGCAGAGTAAGCGCGTAGATCAGCTGCTCCGGTCGGGGTGGGCAGCCGGGAACATACACATCGACGGGAATAATCTGGTTTACCCCCTGGACGAGGGCGTAGTTATTAAAAACTCCGCCGGAAGTAGCGCAGGCACCCATGGAAATGACCCATTTGGGGTCTGGCATCTGGTCATACAATCGGCGAATGACGGGCGCCATCTTCACAGATACTCTCCCCGCAATCACCATCAGGTCTGACTGGCGCGGCGAGGGGCGAAATACCTCGGCTCCAAAACGCGCCACATCGAACCGGGACGCACCCATGGACATCATTTCAATCGCACAGCAGGCTAGGCCAAAGGTCATGGGCCAGATGGAACTTTTACGCACCCAGTTCAGGGCGGTATCGAGCGTAGTCAGGATGACCCCTTCATTCTGGTCGTATCCGTAGTTCACCTCGCGCACTTTGCGCTGATTCAATGCACTGCTTTCGAGGTTTCCGAAAAGGTAGTGATCTTTTGCTGGGTGTGTCTCTGCCATAGGAATTCGATATCGCTCGCATACAGTATCTCGCATTTTTCGCCGGAGAGCACCCTTCAGATCGGCAGTTTGGATGAAAACGGTTCCGGCTAGATCCAGTTTTGGAAACCTCCAGTTAGCTGCGACAATGCAATTCCATTGGCAAGGCGCCTGTCTGACGTCAACGTGAAAGGAGAAATCACCTTTCTACATGTTGTCGGCGTAGAGAAGCGCGACGATATTTCTCCAAGAGCGGTTGTGGCACAAAGATGATGGTGGTCGTCGGGCGTAGTTTCGTCGACTTGCAGTCGTGGAAGCGCCAATGCTAGACTCCGGAGTCCTTCGAAGTGCTGGTCCAAACGGTCGCGTGTGCGAGGGCGTGCACCAGCGTTCGATGCAGGTTTCGAGCGGAATTTGGTTTCTGTCGGCAGGATGCGCGGCTTTCCACGTGAGATGGGCCGCTAGCTGGTAGCTCGGCGCCGAGCTACCGACGGAAACAGTCGCTCCCGGAGAAGGTGTGGTTCCAGCCCCCGGAATTGCTGGGCCATCCGTGTCTTTGTGCACGCGCAGCTTTCTCCAGTATTGAAGTTCCTGGAGGGACTGGCATGAAAACGTACCTGGGCAACGAAATTCGCAACCTGGCCTTTGTCGGCCACTCGCACTGCGGAAAAACAACACTGATTGAATCTTTGCTGGCGACCGCCGGCACAATTCCAACCATGGGCAGCGTCGAGGATGGGACGGCCGTCACCGCCTACGACGAAGAAGAAGTATCTCGGCGAGTCACGCTGGCGAATGCGGTCGCGTTCTGCGAGTGGAGCGGAGTCAAGATCAATGTGATCGACACTCCGGGATTCAACATGTTTGTGCCGGAAGCTCGATCGGCGATGCTGCCGGTCGAAGCAGTGGCGGTGGTCATCGACGCGGTGGAAGGTCCGCAGCCCATGACGCAGCGCGTGTGGGAATTTGCGGAAGAATTCAAGCTGCCGCGCATTCTTGTGATCAATGCCATGGATCGCGAGCGGGCCAAGCCGGACGCAGTGCTGGAAAACTTGCGAGCGACCTTTGGCCGTACAGTCACGCCTGTCGCGCTGCCGATTGGGGAAGGACCGTCCTTCTCCGGCATCGTGGACTTGATTGGGATGCAGGCCTATGACTATCGCGCCGGTTCCAAGGGTCGCGGGCAATCCATCCCCATACCCAAAGAGTTGCTGGAGCGCGCGCAAGCAGGACACGATGCATTAGTGGAGTTGGTCGCCGAGGGCAAAGATGAATTGATGGAGGAGTTTTTCACTGAAGGCACGCTCTCGGAAGAGCATCTCATTCCGGCGCTGCATGAGGCGATTCGTGAGGATCGGATTTTCCCGGTGATGTATTCGTCCGGCCCGAAAAATATTGGCGTCGATCGATTGCTGGAATTCTTCCGAGTGTATGCGCCCGCACCCATCGAACGCCTGCCCGTGCCGGCCACAATGTTGTCCGCCAAAAGCACGAAGGGCTCGAACGGTAATGAAGCTGAACCTGCGCAGGAAAAAGAGGACCAGAAGGTGGTCGACAATGGGCCGCTTT
The DNA here is from genome assembly GCA_021778815.1 of Acidobacteriota bacterium. Taxonomy (GTDB): domain Bacteria; phylum Acidobacteriota; class Terriglobia; order Terriglobales; family Acidobacteriaceae; genus JAKAAZ01. The sequence goes on from JAJYBW010000009.1 coordinate 19,827, forward strand.
CTCTGTTTGTGTTCAAAACGATTTCCGATCCGTTCGCTGGACAGATTTCCTTCTTCAAAGTATTTTCCGGATGCGCACACGACAACGATTCTGTCTTCAATTACAAACAGCAGGCGCAGGAAAAGCTGGCGCACCTTTCCGTCATGCAAGGCAAGAAGCCGCTG
>JAJYBW010000330.1 GCA_021778815.1 Acidobacteriota bacterium
GACAAGTAGCGCAGGAGCGCCGTCACCTGAGATTCCTGTGGCTCATACAACTCGGAATCCATCGCGATCGAGTCTGGCGGGCTTTGCTGTGACAGTAATGTCAGCATGGTTTCTGAAGACATTCCAAACTTGGGTGAATTAGCTCAGAAAAAAAGGCTGGCTGATTCGACTATAGCCTGTCCAGCCCGCGGAAACTCTGTGTTCCGTGCAGGGGGAATTCCGATCGCAACGGGCTAAGATGTTCTCTGAAAATTAGACGGGCACAATGAAATCAATCGATTGCAACAAAGATTTTTCTTGCGTTTCCTGGAATTTCCTGCCATAACAGTGCCAGATTCTTTCCAGCCCTATCCTTCACCAACTCCGGGCGGAAACGTGTCTGTAATGTCTCGGGAAGGCCTTTTGTACCAATTGGTTATGTCGTTGCATCACCTTGAACTAGGCGCATTTTTTGGATAAGGAGCAGGCTCTGCTTCTTGCTCTCTCAGCTTCTGCTGCGATCCATCCAACCCTCCCACAGGCGCATGCGAAAGATGATCAATGAAGGGGATACTTGTGACTGAACGTGGTGTAGTGAAATGGTTTAACGGCGCAAAAGGGTATGGCTTCATCCAGCGCTCGACTGGCGAAGATGTTTTTGTGCATTTCTCTGCGATCCAGCAGAGTGGTTTCAAGACACTGAACGAGGGAGACGTGGTTGATTTTGAGTGCCAGCAGGGCCCAAAGGGCCTGAACGCGCTCAACGTAGTTCGGAATCAGGAACAGAACGCATAGCTTGGTCCGCATCGGCAGTTGAGACGTTGCCGCGGATCGCTGCCGAAGGCTGAGACTCTAACGCGAGCGTTCAGCAGGGACGGTATCGTTCTCCGGCGTGCAGACCGATTCAGGTGCATTTGAAACTGCGCTTGTTCGATGAGCTGCATTTTTCTGCGCCATCGCTACGTTGCGCTGAAAATCTTTGAACTTTGCGCGCTCCACAGGAGAGCCGCGAAACATGCGGCGGTAATCCGCTTCTCCGAGACTTGCTAGCCACCCCAACGCGGGATTTATCAACGGCGGCCGAGGTTGCAGCTCAGGCCAATCGGTGATGGGAGCGCGCCGGTTCCAGGGACAGACCTCCTGGCAAATGTCGCAGCCAAATACATGCCTACCCATTTTTGCGGCCAGTTCCTCCGGAATCGGTCCCCGCTTTTCAATCGTCAAATATGCAATACAGCGGGAAGCATTCATCCGATATGGCTCCAGTGCATTCGTCGGGCATGCATCAATACACCGCGTACAACTGCCGCATCGGTCCGGCATAGGGGGAACGCGTTCCTCTCGCGGAAGCTCAAGCGAAGTCAAAATGACACCCAGAAAAAACCACGATCCCAGGGACTCATGAATCAAGCAAGTGTTCTTGGCCTGCCAGCCCAACCCGGCATACTTGGCGTACACTCGCTCCACCAGCGGCCCAGTGTCGACAAAGCATCGCGATTCAAATTCGCCAACACGCGGCTTCAGTGATGCGCAGAGTTGTTCCAGCCGCCCGCGAATTACCGAATGGTAGTCGGTAGGCGATAGCTCATTGGCCACAGCGTCACTTGTTGCCCGCTGCGTAACCGAGGAGGGTTTCCCCGACCATGCGTATCGCGCAATCCAACCGCGATCCTCAGTTGCGGATGCAGTTTCAAAATCGATGGAGTAAGGTTGATCGCTGTTGTAATTGACCGCGCAGACAATCACCGACCGCACCCACGGAAATGGAATCTGCACCGAAGACCGCAGCAGTCGCCCGTCTGCATCTCGACGTTTCAGATATTCCATTTCGCCGGCGCGACCCTCCGCAATCCACGTGTCGAGATAGCTCAGTTCTGAGAAGGCCGTATCGGTCTGCGCACCTGGCTCGCGATCGGTGGCCAACGAATCCTGCAATTCTGCCGGAGCCACGCCGCTCAGATGAAATCCGGCGTCTCGCGCGCATTCCCGAATGATTTGCTGCAAGGATGGGTTGGGCATGGTCGGCAAAACCCGGCAGTCAGCAGCCGTTCTCTCGAGTGTATCGAAGCCGGAGTTTCTACGAGCGCCATCGTGCGCGCTTCATCAAGAAGAGCAGAGACGAGTCCACCTTGACAGACGCCGAGTGACAGAAGAGTTTTCAAAATGGTCTCAAAACGAAGTTGCCGATTGCTTTGCTACTGGCAACCGGCAACTATCGTGTCTTTGTCACTGAAATGGATCAGGTCGCTATTTCGGTCCATCCTCCTGCGGAACTTCTTTCCCTTCGCCCGGGAATGGCCACTTCTGGTTCAGCAGCAATTCTTTTTCACGTTGGGCTTTCGGAACCTTGTTTACCTTGAGGTTTTCGAAGAAGTGAACGCCCGTCTTACCGGCAGTAGCAATATCCACGTCGCCATCCTGATCGAGGTCCGCAGTCACAAACTGCGTTCCAGCCGCCGCCGTACCATTGACGGAAATCGCATAGCGGGTAAACTTGGCCGTTTTTCGATCGATCTTGTAGTAGTAGACGACCAGCGGATCGTACGAGCCTGGGTCTTCGCCGGAGTGGCCGCGATAGCGTTTGCCGGTCAGCAGCTCCGGCTGCCCATCGCCATCCAAATCGACCAATTTCAGCGCGTGAATCTGCGAATACGAATCGTCGATCGTATGGCGAACCCAATGCCGACTCGCACCGCTTCCCTTCTGCTCCAGCCAGAACAGGCCATAGCTGTGGCCCTGACCATAAATAATGTCCGTCTTGCCGTCATTGTTCACGTCATAGCCCAGGATGGGAAATCCCGCGTCACCCAGATTCCAGTCAGGATGCCATTTCCATTTGTCGTTGTTGGCATCAATATTTTCGAACCAGCCGTACGGAGTCAGAACATCGGCCTTGCCATCGCCATTCACATCGGCAATGCCGGTGCCGTGACCATCTTCAGCTTTACTTTCAGCCGACACACGATGAACAATTCCATCCGGATTCCCTACGTCCTTGTCGCGACTGTGATCTTCGCCCAGGTGATGCACGATCGGCTTCGGCCCGGAGAAGTCAACCCACAGCACGCCCGAGTGGTTGTAGTGCGCCAACACCAGGTCCGGCTTGCCGTCCCCGTTGATGTCGCCCATCCATCCGCCTTCCGTGTCGTAGCTGTCGCAGATCTTGTGCCGCTGCCACATCACGCCCTGCTTCTTCGGGTTCTCCCACCAGAAGAGTCCATTCTCAATCCAGCCATACGTCACCACATCGGGTGCCCCGTCGTGGTTCACGTCGACTGTCCACTCACCGGCATCGGAAACAAATTCATTATGGATACCGACAGTTCTGTACTGATGCTGCGTCCAGACCCCACCCTGCGGGCCAGGATTTTCGTACCAGTACGCACCACTCACAATATCCGGACGTCCGTCACCATTCATGTCCAGCGTCGTAATTCCCTCCGCATGATCAGTTCCAAGCTGGTGCACAAAGAACGTCGCCTGAGGAACGCCATAGGGCCCGTTGCCAGGTGTAGTCAGCCGAGGAGTTTCAACTTTCTGCGCCAACATTGGCACGGCGCAGACCAACGCCACTGCGACCGCACCCAACCGAGGCCAGCAAGCAAAACGATTCATTCGATTTCGCATGACAATCCTTTCTCGATTCCTGTTGCGAACCTTACGACACCAACTCCATCGTCTCTGGATTCCAGTGCTCAATTTTGCCGCTGTAATAGCTGCGATTGCTCAGCAGAGCAGCGCCCGCCGCGCGATATCCGAATATTGCATCCTCAATCACGGGCTTGCGCGTCCGAACCGATTGAAAGAAGTTGTTGAAGTGGCTATAGACGTCGTCATAGCCAGGCGCGGCCTCGTACTTCTCAAAATTCATTGCGGGCGGCCCGTTCGGATGCGTGATTGGATATTTCTCGCGGTATTTCTCCACGATTTCCTTTTGCATCGCGTTGGTAAACGTCTCAATGTCGTATCCAGGCTCTGTCTCTCGCGGCGTGCGGCTGAGGCTCACACTGTCTCCAAAGATTTGCATGGTTCCTTCGGAGCCCGTAAAGATGAGCCCTTCGCTTTCCGCGCCGCCGTTCACAAAATTGACTCGAAGGCTCAGGTTGAACGCTTCCGGATAATCGAACAGCGCCACCATCACATCGGGCACATCCCGTCCGTCCTTCCAAT
>JAJYBW010000331.1 GCA_021778815.1 Acidobacteriota bacterium
GACCAGGCCAATCAGAAACTGGCGCACACGGTCGAGTCCGATCAGGCCGTAGTCCGCCGTGCGCCGATGCTCCAACCGTGCCATACCTGCGGTGGCGAGCAACAATGCGATCAGGACGCTGGCTTCCGACAAAATGGCGATGGCGGGATGAAAGCCCGAGCCCGGAGTCGCGCGCATGCTTGCAGGCAGGTGGGGTGTCAGCCAGTGCATCTCCAATCCGACAAGAAACAACAGCGCAGCCAGAACTGCGACATAGATGGCGATGCTCCAGCCGGCACGCAGGCCATGCGGCCCGTACAGAACAGGGGAGCGCGGTCGAGGTGCGGGAGACAGCGGCGGTGCAATGGGTTCAGGACTGCTGGTGGACGGATCGGGCGGAAGAACTTCCATGGATGACCTCGTGCGATCGATATGGGTTGCAGTCAGTTCGTGCTTCCATACTACCGGCGAATTTGCGCCGGTCGCACGCGGTTTTCGTGCTTCCGATGGTTCCTCGCGATGAAGTATGTTGGATGCATGCGCTCCCTACGCCTCGCACAGGCGACTTCGCACAACATTTGTCGCCGCCGAACTCTGCTGCCGCCCGTTCTTATCCTGATTTTCATCTCCTGGGTGGCTGCCGCGTCCGTCTTCGCTGGTACACGCGCGATTCCGACGGAAAGCTATCGCATGGTCCGCATGTACCCGCACGATGCGAATGCTTTCACGCAAGGGCTGGTGTTTGTGAATGGCATGCTGTACGAGTCGACGGGGCAGCGCGGGCAGTCGAGTGTGCGCATGGTCGATCTGGCAACCGGTCGGGTGCTGCAACAGCATGACCTGGCGGCAAACTATTTCGGCGAAGGCCTGACCGACTGGAATGGTCAGCTGATTCAACTGACATGGGAATCGCACACCGGTTTCGTCTATGACACGTTCAGCTTTCGAACTCTTCGAACCTTTACTTATCCATGGGAGGGTTGGGGACTGACGCACGATAGCCGTCACTTGATCTTGAGCGATGGCACCGCAGTTCTCCATTTGCTCGATCCGGCGACTTTGAAGCCAGTTGGAGAAATTCGAGTGACGGCGGAGGGTAAGCCGGTGCTGAATCTGAACGAGCTGGAATATATCCACGGGGAAATTTACGCCAACATCTGGGAAACGAATCGAATCGCGCGGATTTCTCCTGCGACCGGCAAGGTGATCGAATGGATCGATCTTTCGGGCCTTCGGCCTAAGTCGGCGCAGCAAAACCCCAACGCTGTGTTGAACGGAATTGCGTACGACGGCCAGCATGACCGGCTGTACGTGACGGGCAAGCTGTGGCCCGTCTTGTATGAGATCAAGCTGATCGACGCCGCCAGGCACCCGCAATAAGAGCGATTTGTCGGCAATCCTAACGACCGCGCAGGGCTTCGAAGCCACGCTGTTGTGACCGGTTCGCTTGACATATCGCGGAATGCCAGCAATGCTAGTTGATTCAGCCTATTAGGATATCGTTGCCATCCGATGGTTGCGAATGGAGTGATCGTTTCCAAGTGAAAGTACGCGTTTTCTACCACGATAAATGTTTCGATGGAGCCTGTTCGGCCTCGCTGTTCGCGCGCTTCCATCGCGAACGCATCGCTGCGGGCGGGGACTATGAATTCTGCGGATTGGTCCACCGCGCCGGCGCCTTGTTTGACGAGAAGGAATTTACCGGCGATGAGAATGCGATTGTCGACTTCAAGTATTCCGCTTCTCCGGCTATTACCTGGTGGTTCGATCATCACCTGAGCGCGTTCCTGACGCCGGAAGATCATCAGCACTTTCTCGACGGACAGAAAGATGCAAAGATTCGCGAGCGGAAATTTTACGATCCCAACTATGTTTCCTGTACTGGGTTTATCGCGCACATTGCGGCCACGCATTTTGGATTCGATGCCTCGCCGGTTGCCGAGCTGATTCGCTGGGCCGACATTGTGGACGGCGCGCAATATGAAAGTGCGGAGAGTGCGGTGGAGATGGCCGCGCCGGCGATGAAGCTGACCATGGCGATTGAATCGGCGCAGGACCCGAGCTTCGTTCCCAGATTGATTCCGTTGCTGACGGAGATGAGCCTGGCAGAAGTTCTGGATCAGCCGTTCGTGCGCGAGCTGATCCCCGGACTGCTGGAACGGCATCACCAGGCGTTGGAATTGATTCGAGAGCGCTCCACATGCGAGCAGGGAACCATTTATTTCGACATCACGGATCACCCGCTGGAAGGCTATAACAAATTTATTCCGTACTATCTCCATCCCGAGGCGACCTATAGCATTGGCCTCAGCCGCTCGAGTTTTCGCACAAAAATTGCGGTGGGATCGAATCCGTGGACACGGGTTCCCGCGGAGCAGATGGTCAATCTGGCGGTAATCTGCGAACGCTACGGTGGTGGCGGCCATGCACGGGTGGGCGCGATTTCATTCCCGCGCGAGAAAGACGATTTGGCACGGCAGGCAGCGGCAGAAATCGTTGCCGAACTGCGGGCTCACGATCCTGCATCGTTGCAGAAGCTTACGGCGCGCTAGCGAGCGTAGAAATTCAGGTGGTTTCAATGTTTCGCTATCAAACAACATTTTTGCTGTCGGCCACAAGCGCCGCACAATTCCCGGCAACCGCAGCGCCGGAAATTGCCTTTCTGGGACGATCCAACGTGGGCAAATCCAGCTTGATCAATGCGTTGCTAGGAGAGGCGGCGGCGCGGGTATCGTCGACCCCCGGGAGAACGCGAGCCATCAATTTTTTCGCGCTGCAAGCGGGATCACAGCCACGACCGGAGTTGATTCTGGCGGATTTGCCCGGTTACGGATATGCAAAGATCTCGCGCTCTATCAGTGCAGAATGGCCGGCGTTTATCAATCCTTACCTTGCCGAGCGGGAAACCCTGGCGGCCTGCGTCTGCCTGGTGGATATGAATGTGCCGCCGCAACCCGGCGACATGATGCTGGCGGAATATCTGGACAGCATTCATCGGCCGAGAATACTTGTTGGGACCAAGGCGGATAAGCTGTCGGGGAATCAGCGCGTGGTTGCGACCAAGCGGCTGCGCGATGCACTGGAGACGGACGACATTCTCGTCTGCTCCGCCAAAGATGGGCGCGGCGTTTCGGCGCTGTGGAAAGCCATCCATGAAATTGCCGAGGCGGCGAAAAAGGAATCCATCTAGCTCGTTCTGGGCAGTGACTTCAGCACAATGGTTTCTTCCAGGCCATCCGCGGTTAGCCACGCAACAGTTGCCGGCGATTGAATCTCTCCAGCGGCGACTGCGTTCTTGAACGCCTCTGCCAATCGCGGCACTTCTTCGGCGTGCATCCCGAGAATGCGCTGCAAAGGCCGCTGGCGATGGAAGTATCCGGGTGCATGCTGCAGCCATCGGCGACGGATCGAATCGTCGGCAGGCAATAGCTGCAGCGCAAGCTCGTCCATTCGGCGCAGGTCTGGGAGGCTGGCTGCGGTCCAGATCACTTCGAACAATCCCCCGTCGAGGGAATCGCTTGCCGCTTCATTGTCTATGCGTACAGCGCCGTGTTCGATGAGCGTGTTCAGCGCCGGCTGACCGAGCCGAGCCGATTCGCTGTCCGATGCGCGGAGTTCGGCGATTAGGTCAGGCTGGACGCCACGTTCGACCATTGCAGGCAGGATTGCCGCTGCCTCGCCGAGCAGGCCGACAGACAGGGCCTTCTTCTTGCGCAATTCGTTCTTCAGCACGCGCAGCGATTCGTCGAGCGTGTTCACCATAAAATCGCAGGAGCCATTGCGGACGGCTGCTTTTAGATTTTCAGCGGAAGGATCGATGCCAAGAAATGTGCCGCCGGAAATGAGGGCCGCGAGCGCCAGTTGTGCGCCTTGCAGGCCGAATCCCACACATGTCAGGAGAAGTCCGGCCAAGCCGTCGGCGGCGGCAACTGGAAATCGCCTGGCGCGTATCGCCTGCAAGCGCAGGTAGCGGCGATAGACGGCGGACTGGTTGGGTTGCGTTAGGGAAGAAATGTCCGGGTCGGTCACGGTGTCAGTCTTTCAGATTCCGTCACCATTGCGAATAGGGTTCACCGTTGCTGCCAACCAGGTCGGAACCGCTGTGGACATCGTTGATGCCGGTCTGCGATTGATCGACACTGGTGTAGGCGTCCGACTG
>JAJYBW010000332.1 GCA_021778815.1 Acidobacteriota bacterium
TTTTTCGCTTCCACCGTAATATCTCCAACTGCGCCGAAGATTCTGCCTTCGAACAGATTTGCATATCCCATCGCCTGCGCTTCCGCGACGACATCGGCCTGATCGGTCCCGCTGACCAGGTAGAGCTTGATTCCGCGACGGTGCAATTCCTGCAAGAATGCCATGGCATTCTGAATCTGAAAATCTGCCGGTGACAACTCACCGGACTTCAATTTCGACATCGGTGTTTCAATCATGGTAAGCAACTGCTGATTAAAAATCTCTTTGTACCCATGTTCATCGAGAATTTCGCTCTCAGGTACAAAACCTGTCTGCCGTACCAACTCCACCAGCCCTTGCATCTGCACCAGAGTTTGAATGCCTGTGGTCCGATCGATGAAGGCGCGAACATCCGCCGCGACTCTGCTGACGTGGGTAGGATCAACGTCTTCATATCCTGGCCCCAGAATCGCTTGCACCATCATCGGCTCCATGATTCTCTCCCAGCCTTCCCGCAGCGTGGAGAGAGTGCCGTCATGGTCAAAGATGCAATGCTGTATCTGCAGATCGTTGGGCAGAAAGCCAATCACTTCGATCTCAGTTCCCTGAAGAAAACGCGCCTGGTGCGGCGCCTCCGCCAATTCCGGCTCAAATATGTAATCTGGCTCAGGCCCGATCGCGAGAATTTCCGCCTGCGTCGCAGTTCCGGTTCCGTGAAGCTTTCTCACAGTGATCGAGGCTGCAAGGTTTGCAAACTTCGCAGCCGTCCGCGCGTCTTGCCCACTGGCCAGCGCTGCCGCCACGGCCGCCGCGACGGTATCTCCGGCTCCGACCGTATCCGTCTTTTCGAGGACTTGAATTCCCAGTATCTCGTGGACACTATCGCCGTCTGCCACCAGAATGCCTCGCTCTCCACGCGTCAGAAAGGTTGGTTTGCCTGTTCGCTGCGAGATAAGACGGGCGAAGCTTTTCGCCTTGTCGGTTGTTACAAAACCGTCGATCGGTTCCTGTAGAATACGCGCTGCCTCCACAACATTCAGCTTCAACACTGCACCACGGTACAGGTCGGGGCGATGACGCGCGTCCACCAGGAAAAGTGTTTCGGGATACGCCGCAATCACCTGATTGATACGATCGATGACCGGAAGACTGCTGACGCCACCGGGAATTTGCTGGTTCAATATGACGATGTCATTTTCACATGCAGCCAGATCCAGTGCGGCTATCAATGCCTCCACCGTTCCCTCCGACATCACGTTGAACGCGCCAAAATCGAACCTGTTTCCTTCCTGATCGCCATTCCACGGTTTGGCGTAGACCATCGTCTGCCATTGCGGGTCTTCAATCATCTGGCTGTTAACTTTTGGCCCGCATGCGCGCAGCAGGCGCAATAACTCAGCACCGAACAGGTCTGTACCCACCACGCCAATCGCTTGCACCCGGCCCACGCCAAGCGAGACCAGATTGGCAACCACATTTCCCGCACCGCCAAGCGAGTATTTCTGATGGCGCACTCTTCGTATCGGTAATTCGGTCTCGATAGACAATTCCGGTTCGGCCGAGTCCAGTTGCCAGTACGCATCCAGGCAAAAGTCCCCCAGAACCGCAGCGCGAAGGCGAGACAGCGGAGTGAGAGTCCGCTCTAGCCATGATTCTTTTTGATCAGCGATGATCATCGGCATGTTGCACGTAACGTCTACGACGAGCCGGCGCCTACCTGGTAGGCTCGATGTGCAAAGTTCAAATTGAGTTTCAGCTCTGATTTAAGTCTCCACGCTTCTGCCACGCGCCCGGGATAAACCGATCGAAGCCCGGTGACGAAAACATGCAAGCTTTGACTCAGTCGTGCGTTTCCATGCCTACATATACGCAGGTAATCTTGCATCCGTCACTGCCTTTGCTCGAGCGATAGCACGAAACTAGTTTTCTGAAGTGGTCGAACCGTTATTATCCTGCGAATATACCCAGATCACTCGCTCGTGAGGGACGGGCTGCTTTTATTCCTACAACAGGCTTATTCACGCACCAGAGTTAGAACAACGACGGCGCAATGCCCACCCTACCCTAGCATTTTTTGCTTGTCAACAGCTTTCGAAACGTTATGATGTCAACCAGAGAACCTTGATCGAGCAGGAAATGATGGGCACAATTGGGCCTTCCGTTTACTATGGATTGAGAAAGCCCGATAGATCGCCCCCGTCTGAATGACCATAATGATCGAAGCTTTTAAGGCTGTAAGGGAAGGCTGTGGCTCTCAGTTTGAGCCGACGGCAAGTCTCACGTCTAGGCGTACGAGGGGAAGGCGAGTCTGATGGCCAAGCAAACTTCTTACACGATGCGCGACGTTGCCCGTCTCGCTGGAGTCTCCATCTCGACGGTGTCGGCCGTGGTCAATAACAAGGGCATCGTCGGCCCTGAGTTAACGGCTGTCGTCCAAAAGGCAATTGCGGCCATGCATTTTTCTCCCCACGCTGGAGCCCGCGGCCTGCGCACGGGACGCACTCACATGCTGGGCCTGGTTGTTCAGGACATTACAAATCCATTTTTTGTAGAAGCGCTGCGCGGCGTTGAGGATCAAGCCATCGAGCACGGGTACGAAGTGTTGGTCTGCAATTCCAATGACCAATCCGACCTGGAGCTGCGCCACCTGGACGCCCTGCACACCAAGCGTGTGGACGGGATTCTTTTAGCGCCCACCGATTCGTACGCCGTGCGTGAAACCTTGGGCCGCGACCGCGCTCCCATCGTCTTCATCGATTGCATTCCCATGAAGGCGAAGGTGAATTGCGTTGTCACAGACAACTTTGATGCCTGTTACAACGGAGTTCGATACCTGATCGAGCTGGGACATCAAAGAATTGCCGTGATCTGCGGGCGCTTGACCCACTCAACGAGTATCGATCGCGTGGAGGGTTGCCGCAAAGCGGTGCAGGAATCGAATCTCGTGATCCGCGAAGAGCACCTTCGTCAGGGAGATTCACATATAGAGAGTGGGTATCGCATCGGACATAGCCTGCTGCAATCCTCCGATCCACCGACCGCAATTTTTACGCTCAACAATCGCATGGCGCTGGGAATTCTTCGAGCACTTACAGAATTGAAAATTCCCTGTCCCTCTCGTGTCAGCGTGATGAGTTTCGACGATGCCGACTGGGCGGAGGTTGTGAGCCCAAGTCTCACCACCATCGCACAACCGACGTACGAGATGGGAACGGCGGCGGTAGACCTGCTTTTACGATCCATTGGGCCGGGACCAGAGCAATCCGAACTGAAACCGCAGCAGATTCTCCTCAAGTCGACCTTGCGCATACGCGGCTCCACGGGTCCAGTTTCAAAGTCATAATTGCTTCTGCCAGGTTGCTCCCAAACAGAATAGGCTGAATCAAGTGGACCCACTGCAGCAGCCGGAGACGCGATTCGTGACTAAGCCAGAAGAACGTCCTGGCCGCATGCGTTGGTTTGTCTGCGCCCTCCTGTTTTTCGCGACCACCACCAACTATATGGACCGCCAGGTCCTGGGAATTCTCGCACCGGTTCTGCAAAGAGATTTGCACTGGACGCAGCAGGGCTACGGCAACATGGTCGCCTGCTTCACCTTCGCCTACGCGCTGGCATATCTGCTTTCTGGTCGCATTATTGACCGCATCGGAACCCGCAAGGGATACGGCTTATTCGTCGGTATCTGGAGCCTCTCGTCGGCAGCGCATGCATTCGTCAGCAGTGCGCTGGGGTTTGGCGTCGCGCGATTTTTTCTCGGCATCGGAGAATCTGGAAACTTCCCTGCCGCGTTGAAGGCGGTAGCCGAATGGTTCCCCAAGGAAGAGCGCGCGCTGGCAACGGGCATCTTCAATTCAGGAACAAATTTTGCCGCATTGTTGGCTCCCATCATCATCCCGTTTATCGCGGTCCGGTTTGGGTGGCGCTACGGATTTATCTTCACTGCCAGCATGAGCATGCTGTGGCTGATCGTATGGATGCTGTTTCCCTATAATCGTCGGCGCCCGGCAGAATCGCAGATCATTGACCACAGCCTTACGCCCGTGGAGTTTGCGGAAACGCGGTCCCTGTGGTCGCTGTTTTCTGACCCGGGAGCCATCGCCTTTGCTGCCTCCAAGTTTTTAACGGATCCGGTGTGGTGGTTTTACCTGTTCTG
>JAJYBW010000333.1 GCA_021778815.1 Acidobacteriota bacterium
TGGTCTCGCGGTGCGATTGAAGCTGCTGTTCCGCATCGGCAATTTCCTGTTCGATGGTCGAGTATTCGCGTGCTTCCAGATAGGAAAGTTTTTTCTTGATCTGACTCGAAGAGGTTTGCGACGTGTGCTTCGCGGCGTTATCAGGGGTGTCCATCGATCGCGGCGAAAGCTCGGTGTTTTTCTTCTGGCCGCGTTCGTTCTTCCACGCGTTCCATTGCGAATAGTCAGCGAAGCGCTCTGCGCCGCCGCGACCGTCGAGGCCTAGCACTGTCGTTGAAACTCGATCGAGCATGAAGCGATCGTGGGTTACCAGCACCAGGGCTCCGCGAAATTCCAGCAGGCTTTCTTCCAGAATTTCCAGCGTGGGAATGTCCAGATCGTTGGTCGGTTCATCGAGCAACAACAAATCCGCAGGCTGCAGCATCAGCTTGGCAATCAGCACGCGGGCGCGTTCGCCGCCGGACAATCGCTCGACAGGTTGATTCAATTGCTCGCTGGTAAATAAAAACCGCTCCGCCCAGGAGGCGACGTGCTGCACGCGATCCTGATAGATCACCGAATCACTGTCCGGCGCCAGAGCGCGGCGCAACGTCAGGTTGGTATCGAGCTGGCGATTCTGGTCGAAGTAGACGATTCGCAGATTTTGGGCGCGACGAATTTCGCCGGCATCGGGTTCCAATTCCGTGCGCAACAATCGCAACAACGTTGTTTTGCCGCTGCCGTTCGGGCCGACGAGGCCGAGGCGCATGCCGGCGGTCAGGATGAAGTCCAGTTTGTCGAACAGGACCTGCTCGCCCATCTTGCAGGAGACGCCTTCCAGTTCCACCAGCCGCTTCGTCTTTCTGTCGGTAGCTGAAAAATCGATGTTGGCGGTGGAGGTCTGGCTGCGTGAGCGCATGTCCGCCAGGTTTCCAATCATGCTGTTGGCGCTGTCGATGCGCGCTTTCGATTTCGTGGTGCGAGCCTTTGGTCCTCGTCGCAGCCAATCAATCTCAATGCGCACGCGATTCTCCAGTGCATCCTGGCGCTTGGTTTGCGCCAGCAAGTACTCATCTTTCTTTTCCAGGAATTCGCTGTAATTTCCGCGCACGGTGAAGATGCCTTCGGCGTACATGCGGTTCAGTTCGACCATCGTGTGAGCGATATTTTCAAGGAAATATCGATCGTGGCTGACGACCACATAGGCAAACGGCGCGTTCAGCAGGAGTTTCTCTAGCCATTCAATTCCGGCCAGGTCCAGATGATTCGTGGGTTCATCCAACAGCAGCACATCCGGTTCTTGCACCAGTGCTTCCGCGATGGCGAGTCGCTTGCGCCATCCACCTGACAGCGTGGCGGCGGGCACGTCGAAGTCTTCAAAGCCGGCGCGTCCGAGGGTTTCCGCGAGTCGCGCTTCGTGTTCGACTTGCGGCGCACGAATGCGCACCAGCGCTTGTTGCAGCACCGAACGGATCGTGTCCTCGGCGGCAAATTCGGAATTCTGTGCGATGTATCCAACGCGGGCCAGCTTTCGCCGCGACACTTCACCGGAGTCAGGCTCGATATTTCCCGCAAGAATTTCGAGCAGCGTGGATTTGCCGGAGCCGTTCGGACCGACGACACCAATCTGGTCGCCTTCAGAAACCGTGAACGCAATGTTGTCGAACAGCGGGGTGGCGCCGTATGCCTTGCGAAGCGACTGTCCGTTGAGAATGGGAGGCAAGCGTGCGGTACATCCTTGATCTGCGGAGTGCGGTCCGACCGCCTGACTCAAGGATAGCAGCCGCTAGCGTCAGAATTTTCCGGCGAGCATCTGTTTGCGCTGTTGTTGCGGGAATCGTTCGATCGCATATCGCAACGTGGTGCGCGACATTGACGCGTAATGCCGCTCAAGAAATGCCAGCAATTCCGCCTGAGAAACTTTGCCGGTCTCTCGAAGCGCCCACCCAACAGCTTTCTGGATCAGATCGTGCGGATCGGCGAGCAGCTTCTCAGCAATCAGAAATGTGTCGACAGTCTCACCGTTTCGAATCAGCATCAGGGTTGCAACGATCGCCATACGCCGCTCCCACACGGACTTCGACTTCGCAAGGCGAACCAGCAAACGCCGCGACCGCGTCTTTAAATGATGGCCAAGAATGTAGGGAGCGGATGCATCGACCAAGTCCCAATTGTTGATGCCCCGGGTATTCCCCAGATAAAACTCGACAATATTTTTACGCTCGTCCTCTACTGCGACTTCATATTGAGCGACCAGGATCTCGAGCGCCGCCAGGCGATGTTCATGTATCGCGGATGCCAGCAGCAGCGCCAGGTCAGACAAGGGAAGCGCGCGATAGCGAAGTGCGGCGTTTCGCAGGGCGGGTACAGGGATGCCGATGAATTTGTCGCCTTCGCCGTATTCTCCCGCTCCGGTTTTGAAAAACTTCGCAGCGCCAGCGGCGCGCGCGGGACTGGCCAATGCGGCCAGATCGCGCACCAGAGCGGGGCGTGTTGCGGCAACACCGGAGTGCGTTTGACGAGCGCTGGATTTCATCCCAATTCGAAGCTTCGTAAGGAGTAATTTACCGCACCCAGATCAAATAAACTGCGAGGCCAACGCCGGCAGCGCTCAGCAGCAGCGCCAGCGTGACTGCGGTCTTGGATATGCGTCCGGGAATCCACTCTCCGCTGCGCAACTGTTTGACCTGGCGAATATGGGTGGCCACGGCGCTGATATTGACGATGACACCCACAATGACCAGGGCTGTGCCGAGCCATAGCGAAGGGCCGGTGGTATGACTGGATGCTTGCGGGGACCCCGAATTTCTCATGCTCAGTTCGCGCAGAAAGAGGCCGAATCGCGCGACCACAAACCCGAAGCCCATGAGGGCGAGGCCGGTACGTATCCAGGCAAGGAAGGTTCGCTCCGCGGCAAAATACACCCGCGGATCGCTCTGGCCGGGAATGGCCTCACTTTTGGAATTCGATTCGGCGCTCATCGTGGGCTAGGCATCGATAAATGCGACGGACTTAATGCCCGCCAGTTCAAATCGCTTGCGACAGCGAATGTTCTGGCACGCAACCTGGTCTTCTCGCAGCACCATGTACGATTGCGCCTTGGCAAAACGTGCCCGGTCACGCTCATCGGCGCGCGGAGGCAGGCTGCTCTTCTTGCGCCGGACCAGCCAGTTCAGCTGATACTCCGCCGCCTGGCGGCAGTGCGGGCAGGTCAGAGTGTGGGGCCGCTGCTCTGGTTTTTCGTTGTAAAAATCGCGTTCTTCCATGGCAAGCCCTCCAGTGGCAACTTCCAGTATGGCACCGCAGCCGTTTGATCTGCGAATCGGCACCCTAATTTTCTTGTCGATTATTATCGCGGCGACGGTTTCCGTTCGTCGTACACTGCGCGTAAATGATGTTTCGAGGGAGAACGCTATGCCCGTAAATCCTATGTTGGACCCAAGTATGGTCACCACGGCTCTGGAGTTGCCAGGCTATCGTATTGTTCGCAATTTTGGAGTGGTGCGCGGTATCGTGGTGCGGTCGCGTTCCATTTTCGGAACCATTGGCGCGGGCCTGCAGACTCTGGCCGGCGGCAATATTTCTCTCTATTCCGACCTGTGTGAGAAAACCCGCCAGGATGCGTTTGAGTTAATGATGCAACACGCGGCCCAGCACGGAGCCAACGCCATCATTTGCGCCCGGTATGACGCCAATGACATTCAGCAGGGCGTGACAGAGGTGCTGGCTTACGGCACCGCTGTCACCGTGGAAAGGATTTCGTAATGGCTCGTGTGACCGGAATCGGCGGAGTTTTTCTCAAGGCGCAGAAGCCGGATCTGCTGGCTGCGTGGTATCAGGATCAACTGGGCATGACGCTATCGCCCTGGTCGGGCGTTGAATTTGAATGGCGCGAAAAAGACTCACCGGAGACGATTGGCACGACGGTATGGTCACTGTTTCCAGCTAACACGGAACATTTTGGCCCGGGACCGCAACAGGCCATGATTCATTACCGCGTGGACGACCTGGACGGGCTGATCCGTAAGCTGGAAGAGGCGGGCGTGGAGATTGATCTGCGTCAGGAGAGCGACGAATTTGGCCGCTTTGCCTGGATCATCGACCCGGAAGGAAACCGAGTTGAGTTGTGGGAGCC
>JAJYBW010000334.1 GCA_021778815.1 Acidobacteriota bacterium
ATGTGCCGAGCGTGGCCTGACGACGGAAGGCACGCTGCCTGGCGGATTGAATGTTCGTCGCCGTGCTCCGGAGATGCGCGCCAGGCTGCTGCAGAAGCAGGCCGGCGATCCCTTAGCGCCGATGGACTGGCTGACGCTCTACGCCATCGCGGTGAATGAAGAGAACGCCGCGGGCGGCCGCGTGGTTACGGCGCCGACCAATGGAGCGGCGGGAGTGATCCCGGCGGTCGCGAATTACTATCGCAACTTTGTTCCGGGTGCAGACGATGAAGGGATTCTTCGCTACTTTCTAGCGGCGGCCGCAATCGGAATTCTCTACAAGGAGAATGCCTCCATCTCGGGCGCGGAAGTCGGATGCCAAGGTGAAGTGGGTGTAGCTTGTTCCATGGCTGCCGGAGGGTTGGTGGCGGCAATGGGAGGGAGCAATGAAGAAGTGGAGCACGCCGCAGAAATTGCCATGGAGCATAACCTGGGCATGACATGCGACCCGATTGGGGGTCTGGTGCAGATTCCCTGTATCGAACGCAATGCCATGGGGGCAGTGAAGGCGGTGAACGCGTGCCGCATCTCCATGAACGAAGCGGGAACGCACAAAATCTCGCTCGATCAGATTATCGAGACCATGTACCGCACCGGTCTCGACATGCAGAGCCGCTATAAGGAAACATCGCAGGCTGGGTTGGCGTTGAATATTATCGAGTGCTGAGAAGCAAGTGAGCGCCGTCGAACTTCGCGCGCGCGGTGGATCTGGGCCTGAGCTTAGGCCAACTTTCCGTAGGTGACCACGCAGTCATACTCCAGGTGGACATGGCCGTCTTTCTGGCATCGTGAAAATAGTTCTTCGACTCGGCGCAGCATGGCGGGGTAGCGGGGATGACCCGGCTGCGGCATGTAGGAAGAGGAGAGAATGCGTCCCACCATTTCCTCCAGGCCGAACACCTGCTGGTTGTGCAGATACGTCTGATGCATGAGCGCGGGCGCAAAGAATTCCGCCAGCGAGTTGTTGTCCACATAGCGGCTGCGTACCTGCTGATAATCAACCCCAAATTCGCAGAGGAGGCGTTCGTAGCCGTCGTGGAACACGTCGCCGGCGATGTGGCGATTGTTATAGACGATAGCGCACCAACCGCCATTCCGGAGAATGCGCACGAATTCTGCCCGGGCGCGGGAAAGTTGGAACCAATGCAGCGCCTGGCCGACGCTCACAAAGTCGGCGCAATGTTCGGGCAGGGTGGTGGCCTCGGCAGAGCCGTCGATACATGTCAGTTTGGGATATTGTGAGCACAACTCCTCGCATGCGGAGCGCATCGCGTGGTTGGGCTCGACCGCGAAAACAGGATTGCCATTCTGGAGAAATAGCTCGGCCAGCATTCCAGTGCCTGCGCCAATGTCGGCGATGACGGAGGCGGAAGTGAGGCCGCATTGCTTCTGCAGCAATGCGATCACCTCAACTGGATAGCGCGGACGAAACAGTCGATACGCATCGACGCGACTGCTGAACCGCTCTTTCGAATCCGTGGCATCAGTAGGCGGCAGAGTCATGAAAGAAACCTCTAATCCTGATGATATGGGAAGCCGATCAGGATCGCGCTAAAACGGGCGCAGACGAACAAAGACATTCACGCCGATGGGATCAGTGCCGTAGGTGGGCTGGAGCGGGGCGCCGACACCATACACAGTGAACTGCGATCCGACGGCCGATGCCAGGTGAGGCACGAAATTGAATTCGCGGCTGTAGCCGAAGGTGTACGCCTGCACATGGGTCAGCGGAGATTCTGTGAATCCGGGGGGCAAGGGGTTTTCGCCGATCAGGAGTTCGTTCGATCGTCCGGCATTTTCCATTCGCGTCCACACGTAATTTCGTGAAAGGAACTGCAGCGTCGCTTCGAGAAGGTAGCTATTCTCTTTTCCGTTATCCGGAATGGAGCGGGTGCGCCCCCAAACAGCAGTGCTGGCGAGGTTGCCTGTCTTGAAGGGCCGGTTGTACATGACGGATGCGGTGGTGCGGGCCTGATTCTCATGGGGAAACAATTGTTCCGGGCTGGTGAGTCGGCCGTAGGAGTATTGCCCGCTCCAGTTCTGGCCCGGTTGGACGGTGAGGCGCGTCGACCAGGAATCTATATGTCCCTGGTGAATGTTCCATTTATTCTCACCCGGCTCCTGGCCGTGAAAACCGCTCGCTTCTATGCGGGCAATTCCATGGGTCAGTCCAACCGTCGCCACGTCGTCGGAGATGTGGGTTGAGTCTTCCTGATGATGTCCGAGAGCGCCGACAGGATTTTCCAGCGCGGAGGCACGATGCGGATAGGCCGTCGGCCCTAAGGCCGGATCACCGACCGGCGCAAAGTAAAACGACAGCAGCGTTCGCTTGCTCAGTTGCCAATCATAGAGAGCCGCCAGCTCCATGAAGAAATTGTGGGGATGCTGACCGTCTGCAATGGGTACGCCGAACGCGGTCTCGCCTTGCTGGAACAGCAGCGGATAGCGCCGGTCGGTAATGGTGGCCGGCTCCAGGCTGAACATGGCGCGAACGGTAAGCTGGCCCGGTCCGAGGTGACGTTCTGCCATCGGCATGAACCAGTTGGTCGAGAAGAATTTGTCGTCGCCGCGCGGACTGGACTGCTGCTCGTCGGTGACGAAGACGTTGGCGTGGAACATCAACATCCATGGTCCGTGCGCGGTCATCATCATCGGCAGGGGTGTGGAATTTGGCTCGGCGCTGGTTCCAGAAGTTGCGTGGTGCAGGATTTCTTCAGTGAAGGTGCGCGACTCCATTGAGTGCATCGGCATCTTGCCGGCGGGGTTCATGGGCGACATTGAATGTTGCGAATGTCGAGGCGATGCCATGGAATCTTGCGCGAAGCTGCGCCCCGGGCCCAACAACGACAGCAGCGCGATGAGGAGGATTGTTTTCATTCGATGATCCTGTGGCCGAACCCGAGATAGAACGTCGCGGGTTCGCGGCTGGAATGCGGCTGACAATCGAATGGACGGAGCCAGACCCACTCAACGCACAACATTTGAGGTGTGCATTGCGGACTAGATCTGCAGGCTCACCAGCAGAGGATTGAATGCTGAAGCGATTTGCAAAGGCGGATGCAATCGAATGGGTGTGGCCGAATGGCTGGTTGCGATCAAGGTCTGAAACATCGCGGGTAGTCGTTCAGCGACGACCGGTGTGGCCGAAAGCAAACTGTCGCGGAGCGCGGTTGTTTCTGTCACCGGCTGATGTATCGTGCCACTGCACGCGGCTGACGAGGAACATAGGAGCATCCGGCATTCATTCGATGGAGCAGTCTGGCAACAGGAATTCGTTCCCCGCAACTGGCAGGACGTATCGCAGGCAGAAGCCAGCGGGCCGCTGCAAACCAGAAGCAATCCCATCAGCCACGACATTATCCACTTCCACGACATAGCGAAATTCTACCAACCTTTCAACTTGGCTTCAGCGCTCGATCGCCATGGCAACGGAGTTGCCGCCGCCGAGACAAAGCGCGGCGACACCTTTTCTGGCATCCTGACGGATCATTTCGTAGATCAGCGTGATCAAGACGCGCGCGCCGCTGGCGCCGATGGGATGTCCGATAGCGACAGCTCCGCCGTTCACGTTGACCCGATCGGGATTGAGGCCCAGCTCGCGCGACACGCCGAGTGCCTGAACCGCGAAGGCCTCGTTCAACTCGAACAGGTCGACTTCATCGCGCTGCCAGCCGGCCCTCTCCAATACTTTGCGGATGCCGGTGACCGGAGCCATCATCACCCACTTGGGTTCGACACCGCTGCTCGCCTGGGCGCGAATGTGCACCATGGGCTTGAGGCCCAGAGTCGCGGCCTTCTTCGCGGACATGACCATTAACGCACCGGCACCATCGTTGACGCCGGGTGCGTTGCCGGCGGTGACGGTTCCATCTTTCTTGAATGCGGGCTTCAACTTTCGCAGGGCTTCCAACGTGGTGTCTTCACGGACCGATTCATCGTGACTAAAGAGGGTGGGCTCGCCGCCCTTTTTCTTCGCGGGAATTTCGACGGGAACAATCTGAGAGACGAAGCGGCCATCCTTCCATGCGGCGGCGCTCTTGCGGTGGGAGTCGAGCGCATAGGCATCCTGTTCCT
>JAJYBW010000335.1 GCA_021778815.1 Acidobacteriota bacterium
CCTGACCGTGTGAGTAAATTGCGGCACCGGCATCGCCCGATTGAGAAACACAAAGGACGCGTGATCTTCAAACTTTCCATCCGCGGACCACTCCATGCGAATCAGTTGCGAGGTCAGCACAGTGAACCGCGCATGCCCAACAATCACGACTGCCTTCGGATTCGCGACAGGGTTGTAAAGTCCCGGAGTTGGCTGCGCCGTAGACGAGGAGTTTTCCTGCGCTCGACCTTTCGCCGGGAACAGGCCAACGGTTAAAAGCAGCACCGGCAGAAGCAGAGATTTGACAGATAGAGATGGGGCAGTGTGAACAGCTTTCGATGTCATCAGACTCATGGCGCAGGCATCCTTCTTGTTTGGGAGCGTACGACATCGAACATGTACCGAGTTTTCTCGCGCGGGCCGTTGCTGCCGAAAAATGGGCGGCCCGCGATGACGATTCCCGATGCTCCGAATTTCTCTTCAGCGTATAAAAGTTATCTGGCAGAATTGTTTCATGTGGATGGGTTTGACGACCTTCTGAAGTTCAACCCGATGCGGATTGGCGGCTCCAAGTTCGGCCGCCACTCCACACAGGAATTGATTGTCTAGAACTGCAGTTTGCCCGCGAATTGCAAAATACGCATCGAACTCCCTTTCTGCGAACCACAACGCAGGACACACCGACCTGGACTGCACGGGACAGCAGCATGCGTCGGCGAAGGAAGAGTTCGCTTAGGTACAAGACATGACTGCAACCTCTGATCCGCGACGCAAATCTGTATCACATCTCGCCGCGAACCGACGGCGCGCATTGGGATGGTTTCGGATATTTTGCATAGGCGGTCTATCTAACGCGAAACAATATCAGCTGCGATTTCACGACCACACGAGGCCCGACCATATCGCCCCAGGAAGCGACCTAATGAACCAAGGCTTGCAGTTAAATCTTTCCCTTCTCAACAGCTCAGAATTGATCTTTCTGCACGGAGGCAGAAATTGATCAAGATTCAGCGCGATCTCTAGAAACTTTGAGCAGTGATGAGAATCAGCAGAAGGCAAAGTTGGGGCGAAGTTTTACTCCTCCCCAACAGCATGATTCGAGCCACTACTTGCGGTGGTTCGCGTATTCCGCGGCGGCTTTCAATTCCTGAGACGCTTGCATCAGTAACTCTTTGGCCTTCTGCGCATGATCACCGAGTTGGTCTCGATTTGCCTGTTGCGCGGCTTCTATCTTCTGGTATGCGTGTGCAATCGACGCCTGCGCAGAAGCCAGGTTTGCGTGTTTTTTCGGATCGATATTCTGCGCAGGCCCCTGAGCGAACATCATGGAAGTGCTGGCCATCACGGAACACATCACGAGCGTACGAATTACATTCTTCATCGTCATGCGAAATCTCCTTGGATTGATTGAGACGATTGCTCGCTCCCGCTTGGCGTGGCGCTTGGGAACTCCAGGAATCGTCTCGTGGAGAGAGGCTATGATTCGCCGCTCTAGCTTGTCAAGCGCACAGTCGAATACTCGATTTTGACATCTGAAATCGTCCGGATCCCAGGTCGAGAGGAACGCCCTATAAAATCTTAAACATACACGGCAATGTCTCTCCCGCTCTACCAGGAATGATGCGGGTGAAGGCGTTTGCATTGAGCGGCTCTTCCGGGCCGACATAAAAGGTCCTTGCCCGGGTGCCACGACGGGCATTTGCCCAATGGACGAAACTCGCTGCAGGGTGAACTGCGCCTGAAGTCCCCACCACCAGCAGAAGCGAGCAACGGGCGATTTCCTGCTGGATTCGTACCATTTCCAAAGGAATCTCGCCAAACCAAACGATGTGCGGTCGCAAACGCGCACCACAGGCACAGATCGGAATTTCGCGCATGGAATTGTAACTGTCACGGTCCTCAAAGACACAAGCGCCGCACTTTGCCTCGCATCGCGTCTTGAAAAGCTCTCCGTGCATGTGAACCAGGTTCTTCGAGCCAGCCCGTTCGTGCAAATCATCCACGTTCTGAGTACACAGGAAAAATCGTTCGCCGATCCGTTTCTCCAACTCGGCCAACGCATAGTGTGCGGCATTCGGCTGGCTCTCCTGCGCCTCCCTTCTACGCTGCGAATAGAATTGCCACACCAGTTCCGGATTCGCGTCCCAGCCTTCCGGCGTGGCAACTGTTTCCACCTGGTATCCAGCCCACAATCCATTGCTGTCGCGAAATGTTCGCAGTCCGCTTTCCGCGCTGATGCCGGCCCCGGTCAGCACAAACACACGGTCACTCGCCGAAATTTCAATGGACTCCGGCGAGGCGTTGATTGTCACGTGACTTCTCCTAGTGAAACTCGCGTAGCCGCCTCAGTGATCGCGCGGCTTAAGGTTTCGACCCCTCCTTCGGCTTGGGTTGCCATTTCTTGCGCTCTGGCGCGACCGGGTTCGGTGCGTTGGCAGAAGGTGTTGGAGTCTCTGCATCCTGGTCGGTGCCGACTGGGCCGACCTCCAAGAATTCGGGGTCTTTGACTTCATCTGCTTCCGACGGTGTGCCCACACTCGACAATGACTCCGAGGTTGATACATCAGGTTTCGCTGCAGGACGCCACTTCTTGCGCTCAACTTTCGCTGGAGGCTCAATGTATGACTGAGCCTGCACCGGCTCAGTCTGAGGAGGTTCCCAATCCACGGGAACATCCGGTGCCGCTAAGCCCATCGTGCCACGCTCGATTGAAGTCTTGGCGTGCTCTATCTCCACCACGAGCTGACCGGCTCGCGCTTGAATCGGCGCAGCCCCAACTGTCACGCTCATCTTTTTCTGCACGCTTTCCAGCAGCAACTCTGCAACATCCTTGATCGCGATTCCATCCGCATTGCTCTTCCCTGGAGTGCTGCCGAGCATGCTTTTACAGAACGGGCAGCCCACCGCCAGCGTCTTCGCGCTCGTTGCCGAACTCAGTCGCTCTTCTGCTTCATGAAAGCGATTTTCGGATACGCGCTCAGTTCCTGGCTCTTCTTCTTTCCAGAATTGCGCCCCGCCGGCGCCGCAACAAAATGCATTCTCGCGATTCCGATCCATTTCCAGCAATTCATTTCCCAGCACTCGCAGAACATTTCGCGGTGCATCATAAATGCCATTGTGACGCCCAAGATAACAAGGGTCGTGGTACGTGATGCTGGCATCGAGCCGGTCTACATCCAGCTTGCCAGACGAAACCAGCGATTCAAGATACTGCGTGTGATGCATCACTTCATACGATCCGCCAATCTGCCGGTATTCATTCCCAATCGCATTCATGCAGTGCGGACAACTTGCCACAATCAGTTTTGGCTTTACGGCATTCAGCGTCGTAACATTCTGATCTGCTAGTTCCCGATACAACAGCTCATTCCCGGCTCGACGCGCGCTGTCGCCAGTGCAACACTCCTTCTTTCCAAGCACCGCAAAATTCACGCCCGCGTAATGCAGCAATTGCACCAGGGCTCGCGCCGTCTTTTGCGCTTGTGGATCGTAACTCGCCGCACATCCCACCCAGTAAAGGACATCCGCGTCAGGATTCTCGTCCGTCGTCTTTACCGGCAGCCCTTGCGCCCAGTCCATGCGCTTGTCGTGATTGATGCCCCACGGATTCTTCGACCGCTCCATCCCGCGAAATGCAGTTTGCAATTGAACAGGAAATTCGCCCTCCATCATCACCTGGTTGCGACGGATATCGATGATGTCGAGCATCTGTTCATCCTGCACCGGGCACACCTGCATGCAGGCACCGCAGGTAGTGCATGCCCACGCAGCTTCTGGTGTTAGAGCAAACTGCAGCAACGGTTGTGGGCTGCTCTTTCCGTCTTCAAATCCGGATTTACTCCCAGACAGATGGTTCAGTTCCATTCGCTTGTTGATTTCCAATGCCGCCGGACTGAGAGATTTTCCAGTCGCAGTTGCCGGACATACATTCTGGCAGCGATTGCATTGGATGCATGCATACGCATCTATCAGACGAGGCCACGTCAGGTCCTCCAACCGCTTCGCGCCCATCTGCGGCATCTCCGCATTCTGGTCTTCGGCTTCAAGGTTGATGTCTACCAATGGGAGCACGCCCGAGCCAGAACGTCGCGCGAAGAAATATTTCAACGGCGCCATAAAAAT
>JAJYBW010000336.1 GCA_021778815.1 Acidobacteriota bacterium
GATTTCTTCGGGGTGCAGATCCCGGATTCCTTCGCAAGCCGCGGCGTAAAGCGCGCCGCTTTCTGCTTCCAGTTGAAGATGAGCGATTTGGGAACAACACCAGCGGTGGCCTGTTCACTTTAGGTTTCCGCACGCAACTCGCGGCGGGTTTCCCGCAGCGCAAGCACCTGCGCAGTTTTTCCGACTCCCATATCGTCCGCCAGGCAACCGCCAAAGGAGAATCGGCCCAAAAAGCGCATCCAACCCACACCTTCGCGCTGATATTGCTGCAGTTTGCCAGCGAAACCGGCAGGCTGATCGGCGGGCGCGATCTGCTGAAAGTCCTCCAGTTCGTTGCGCACGCGCAGAAAGGCTTCGCCGCAGCTTACCGCCGGTCGGGTTTCCAAATGTGCATCGAGCAATCCCGGCTGTCCGGAGCCGAAGCGGATGCGATCGGCAGTCGCATCGCCCATGGCAGCCACTACGCCGAAGCGTTGCAGCCATTCCTCCGGCAGCAGGCCAAATGAGCCGTCATCCACTTCAGCGTCACCATGGTTTCACCGCGTTTGAGTGCCTGCAGAAGTTGCAGCAACCGAGCCTTCGTTTCACCGTAATCGACCTCTCCATTCAGCTCAAACCAGTCCAGGCCGCTGGTGATTTCCGCGCGCATCTCGGGGACGGCGAAAGGTCTTGCCTTCGGCGACAATGTGCCAGCCCCCATCCATCACGGCGCGCACAATGCGCGGCGGTTTGGCCGGAGTAAACTCCCAGCAGGCTTGGCTGTCCCAGGTGCTTCGGGAATCGGACGCATGCCCATGTTGTACGCTCCTGAAGAGGGAACTTTCGTATGCTCGTCGAACAGCAGATCGCCGCGCGGCAGGAAAGGGCGGCCGCGGCGCCACTCAAGATCGTGAAGCATCCCGCAAGCGGACCTTAAGGCGATTAAACGGTCAAGTCGGCCAGCGGGCGGACCTACAAGGTGGCTATTCGCGGCCTGGGACTCTTCGAGAATTATTGCTCGTGCCCGGATTTCGCGATCAATACTCTGGGAACCTGCAAGCACGTCGAGGCGATGCTTCTACGGCTGCGGAAGCGCCATCAGAAGACGTTGGAAGCCGCGAAGTTCAAGCGCACGCGCGCATCGATTTCGCTTCAGTACGGGAATACGATCGAAGTGCGGCTGCGTATGCCCGCTTCGCCTTCGCCTGCGCTCCTGTCGCTCGCAGCGGAGCACTTCGACGCCAACGGCCTTCTGCGCCGCGACCGTTACCGGCGTTTCTCCGATGTGCTGGAGGCGCTGCGCAACGCCGACGGCCAGGCGGTGATCTACAACGACGTTCTGGATTACATCGACCGGGAAAACGAGCTGGCCGAAGGTCTGGAACTGGAGCGCAAGCTGCTGGCGAAACTGAAGCGGGGGCTGGATTCGACGGCTGGCGTCCTGAAGACCACGCTGCTGCCGTATCAGGCGCGCGGCGCGATCTTCGCGGCTTGCCGCGGACGCATGGTCCTGGCCGACGACATGGGGCTAGGCAAGACAGTTCAAGCGCTGGCCATGGCCGAGTTATTGCGTCAACGGCGGGGAATCGAAAGAGTGCTGGTGATTGCACCGGCTTCGGTCAAATACCAATGGAAGACGGAGATCGAAAAGTTCACCGATTGCTCCGTGAAGGTCGTGGAAGGTCTGTTGCCGCAGCGGCGCGCGATATATGCGTCCCCGGAGTTTTTCACTCTCACCAACTACGAGCTCGTTCTCAAAGACATTCGATACATGCAGGAATTGCGTCCGGACCTGATTGTCCTCGACGAGGCGCAGCGAATCCGCAACTGGACCACCGCAACCGCGCGCACCATCAAACAATTGAAAAGCCGCTACGCCCTGGTGCTTACCGGCACGACACTCGAAAACAAACTGGAGGAGCTGTTTTCCGTTGCGGAGTTCGTAGATGGCCGCAGGCTGGGGCCGGCTTTCCGCTTCGTAGACGAGCACCGGGTGCTGGACGACAAGGGCCATCTGACCGGCTATCGCGGCCTGGATCAGATTCACGAGCAGTTGGCCCCAATCCTGCTGCGGCGCACGCGCCCCGAGGTGCTGAAGGATCTGCCCGAGCGAACCGACATAGTCTTCCGCGTGCCGTTGACCAGCCAGCAGGCGGAACCTTACTACGAGCAGAGCGATCTGCTGGCGGCGCTCATGCGCAAATGGGAACGCCAGGGCTGGCTCTCCGAGATCGATCAAAAGCGCATTCTCTGCTACATCCAAAACATGCGCATGTTGTGTAACTCGACAGTTCTCATCGACAAGCAGACCCATCATTCGCCCAAGCTCCAGGAGTTCCGCAGATCATGACCGACTTCGTCAAGGGCGAAGACCGAAAAGTGGTGGTGTCCAGCGAGTTCGAACGGATGACGCACCTGGCAGCAGAAGAGCTGCGCAAGCTGGGCATCGGATTCGTGTCTCTCCATGGTGGTGTTCCGTCGCGCCAGCGCGGCGCCTTGATCGAGAAGTTTCGCAACGATTCGGCCTGCAAAGTCTTTCTCTCGACCGATGCGGGAGGCGTTGGCCTCAATCTGCAAGCAGACTCGGTGGTTGTGAACTTCGAGCCTCCGTGGAACCCGGCACGGCTGGAGCAGCGCATCGGGCCCGTACACCGGCTGGGCCAGTCGCGTTCTGTACACGTAATTCACATGCTCACGGAGAAGAGCATCGAAGAGCGCGTGTGGGAAACGCTGCAGTTGAAGAAGTCGCCTTTTGCTGGCGTCTTCGATTCACCCACGGATGAGGTGAGCTTCGCCAAGCTGGGCCGCAAGACGATGCTACAGGCAGTGAAAGAGATTTTCTCCGAACAACCGGGACGGCCGAAGCCGGTAATTGATCACGCTCCCGCCGAGGCGGTTGCTGTTCCGCAGGCGCTGCAGGACCTGCAGACGCAGTCGGCGGGTTTAGCGGGTGCAACGGTACCAGTGCCTGCAGGCACTCGTCCTTCGCCTCCGGCAACTCCTGGCGGCAACGTCGTCGAACTGGCTGCGGCCTCGTTCATCGAGGCTGGACTGCGATTGATCGAATCAATCACAGCGGGCAGCGTGGTGGGCGGCAGGGCGGCTCGTTCCACGGCCGCTTCCGCACCGCGCGTGGCTCAAGTGTTACCCACCCTAATTCACTAGCGATCCCCCAGACGAACCGCCCGGCATTGACCATCCCTCTCCCCGATTCAGTGACCCCGGAGCGGCTCACCAGCGCGTTTTCGGCCCTGCTGATCATGTTCGGACAATCCGTGAGCGCAACTGCCACTCCAAAGAGCCAGAGTTGACCGGCATCAACCCAAGAATAAGTTCGTCACCGTGCAACCAATCGTCAAGTTTATGCCATTGTCGAAGGTTCCAATCAGACGAAGTGAGCGGGAACTGGGATGGTCTGGGAAACGGTCTGGTTACGGGTGTGAGACTTAAAGAAAAGACAGCCGGTCAGTCGCCTGATCGATTGCGTACCCGATTGCGCTGTAGCCCCTTAATCTGCGCTCGTACATCCTTGCCAGCATCGGCACCCCGTTGTCGATGTAATCATAGACTTGGACGACGCGCTTGTTGTCGTGGAGACGATGAAGGCGGCCAGCATATTGCTGCAGCGTCCCCTTCCAGGAGATTGGCATGGCAAGAAACAATGTGTCCAGGCGCGCGTCGTCGAATCCTTCGCCGAAATAGCTTCCTGTCGCCAGAATCATACGCGATTCGTTGTCTGGCACAGCCGCCATTGCTTCTGCGGTCAGCCGGCGCTGCTTCTTGCCCATGCCGCCCTTCAAAACAAAAACGTGTTGAGCGGTGCCACTGAGTCTTGTTGCGAAATACTGTAGATGCTCCGTCCTGCCCGTCAGGAGCAGAGGCGCGCGTCCTGACTCGATGGCATGTACGATGTCGTCGGCGATCATTGCATTGCGCAACGCATCATTCGACAGTGCACCGTAGACATCCTGAATCGTCACTTCGGTGAGATCGGGCGGCATCCGGAAATCCGTGTGGTGGGGAACCACCCTATGTTCGAAAGGGTTCATTTCGGCCATTGCCTTGGCGCTCATGCTGAACCGGACAGGGCCACACTGCATATTGATAATTGGATGG
>JAJYBW010000010.1 GCA_021778815.1 Acidobacteriota bacterium
TTTTGACATCCCTGGATCAGCATACCGCGACGCGGATCGGCCACACCACGCGATACACTGAAGGTGTCGCAGCGAATGAATCCAGGTCGCGCGCTCAACCGCAGGAGTCTTTCCTTTCGTGTCCCGATTGCTTGAACATATGAATCCGCAGCAGCGTGCGGCCATTGAGAATTTGGATGGCCCGCTGTTGATCCTCGCTGGGGCTGGGTCTGGGAAAACCCGCGTGATCACGCATCGGATCGCCTATCTGATTGAAGAACGCGGTGTGCCTGCGGACTCTATCATGGCGGTCACGTTCACCAACAAGGCAGCCAAAGAAATGTCGGAGCGCGTCGAGCGCCTGATGGACCATCGCAGCCTGGCGCGCCCGCTGCTGGCGACGTTTCACTCCTTCTGCGTACGAGTTCTGCGCCGCGACATTGAAGCCTTGCGCATTGGCGACAAGGGCCGTACCAAAGATTTTGTAATCTACGATGAAACCGAGCAGCAAAGCCTTATCAAGCAACTGATGCGGCGACTCGGCGTGGAAGACAAGCAGTTCACTCCGCGCGTTGTGCTCTCGCGCATCTCCTGGGCGAAAAATCACATGCTGGCCCCGCAGGAAATTTACTTACAAGCTTCCGACCCTAAATCAGAACGGATTGCCCATCTGTACGATCTGTATAACAAGGAACTGGAGCGGGCCAACGCCCTCGACTTCGACGATTTGCTGCTGGAAGCAGTTCGCCTGCTGCGCGCTGTGCCTGCCGTTCGCAGCTACTACAATCACCGCTTTCGCTACGTGCTGATCGATGAATATCAGGACACCAATCGTCCGCAATATGAACTGATGAAGATGCTCGCCGGCGAGGAGCACAACATCTGCGTCGTCGGAGACGAAGATCAGAGCATCTACTCCTGGCGCGGTGCCGACATTCGCAACATTCTCGATTTTGAAAAGGATTTCCCTCGCGCCAAAATCATTCGTCTGGAGCAGAACTATCGTTCCACCCAGGTGATTCTGGAAGCAGCAGGCGCCGTCGTTTCGAACAACCTGCAGCGCAAAGGAAAAACCCTGTGGACCTCCCGCGATGGTGGCGCGCAGGTGGGCTATTACGAAGCGCTGGACGGCGAAGGCGAAGCACTCTTCATTGCCGATCACATCCAGAAATATATTCGCCAAACAGGAAACGAGGCAGAACCGCCGCGCATCGCAGTGCTCTATCGCACCAACTCGCAATCAAGATTGGTCGAAGAAGCGCTGCGTCGATACGGCATCCAGTACACCATGGTGGGTGGCTTTTCCTTTTACGATCGCGCGGAAATCAAGGACATGCTCAGCTATCTGAAGCTGGTACTGAATCCCAGCGACTCGATTGCGCTGCAGCGATCCATCAATACACCCCCTCGCGGCATCGGCAAAACCACTCTCGATACCGTCGAGCGCCTGGCACTGGAAACCGGCATCAGCACCTGGGATGCAATCCGCGAAACCATTGTCCAGCGACTTGTTTCCGCGCGGGCCATTGCGGCGCTGGAGAATTTTCGCGGAATCATCGAAGATGCGCGTGCCATGCTGGCCCCGAATTTTGCCGACAAATTGAGCCTCGATGTTGCAGCCTCCGCCGACAATTCAGAAGTCATCGATGAAACCACCGGTGCCTCCGACGATGACGCCATCAGCTTTGACTTTGGCATGACGGATGCCGAATTGGCGGAAGCAGAAAACAATCGCGACGATGGACTGGCCGCGGCTTTCGACCCGGCGGAATTTTCTCCTTTCGCCAGCACTCGCCCGAACGCAGAGTCGAAGAAGCTGTCGCCCCATGAACGCAAGTCGCTGATGGCTAGCACTCCTCCGTCGGAGGAAAATGCATTTCGCAAGCCGGGAGATGCAGCCACATTGCCGGAACTGATCAAGTTTCTAATCGACCGCAGCGGCTATATCAAAGTTCTCGAAGATGAAGCGACGCCGGAGTCGCAATCCCGCATTGAAAACTTGCGCGAACTTGCGAACGCCGCACAGGATGCGCACGAACGCGGCGAAACGCTGACGGAGTTTCTCGACCACGCTGCCTTGGTCAGCGACACAGACAAGTACGATCCAGAATCGCGGGTCACGCTAATGACACTCCACGCCGCCAAAGGTCTGGAGTTTCCATTGGTTTTTCTTGCAGGCATGGAAGAGGGACTGTTTCCGCATTCGCGCACCATCAACGATGGCGAGGGCCTGGAAGAAGAGCGCCGCCTTTGCTACGTCGGCATGACTCGCGCTATGGATGCGCTGCTGGTCACCCGCGCGCGCTTCCGCCGTCGCTACGGCAATGATTCACCGGAGTATTCCACGCCCTCTCGCTTTCTCGGCGAAATTCCCGGCCATTTGATTGAGGATTTAAGCGCACCTGTCCCCACCAATACCTGGGGAGGGTATGCGGCGCAGTCTACCCGGCCCAACACCCATCACACTGCGCGCGACAATGATCGCGATCAGCATTGGAGCTATGAGGACGAAGACCAGCGTCCGCAGAATTTTTCTCCAAATACCGGGAGCGCACGAACTAGAGCCTCGGCCAACCCCGCGGGCGGTTCGATCGACAACATCGCACAGTTTTTTGCATCCCGCAGTCAGAAGTTTCCACGACCCCAAGTCCCGGTTGCGGAACCTTCGGGCAATACCGGTTTTCGCAGCGGCCAGCGCGTTCGACACCCGAAATATGGAGAGGGAGTCGTCTTCAAACGCGAAGGGGACGGGGAAAATGCAAAGATTACGGTACAATTTCCTCGGTTCGGCATTAAAAAACTTGTGGAGAAGTTCGCTCAGCTGGAGCGAGTCTGAATCGTCTCCTGAATCCATTTTCATCCGTACCAACAATTAGATCTGAAGAGAGAGAATTTCTTACCCAATGGCAAATACCAAAGCAATCACCGACACAACGGAACGGAAAAAAGTAAAGCGCGCAGCCCGGAAAAAGGCTGCTCCTAAGCCGAAGCGCACAGTTCCCCGTGGCTCCAACAAGCAAAAGCTGAAGAAACTCGCCCGCGGAGCCGCCAAGCGGTAGCGGCAGCGATAGGCTGGTCATTCTTCTCTGGGGCCATCCAGGTGATGGCCCTGGCGATTCCATGATGGATGGAGCGAATCGCAATTTCAGGAGCAACGCCCTGTCAAAACAGATTTTCGCCACAAAATCCATCGACAAGCTGATCCGCGAATCTGAGGATCCGGCCCATAGTCTGAAGAAGACGCTGGGCCCTTTGTCGCTGACGGCGCTGGGTATCGGCGCGGTCATCGGCTCCGGTATCTTCACCGTCATTGGTACGGCGATCGCCGGTCAAAGCTTCGATATTTCCTCCATTCTGAACACGCCGGTCCTGGATTACCTGATGCGTCATACGGCGATGTTAGGACGTCCGGGCGCAGGTCCGGCGTTGGCAGTTTCCCTGCTGCTGGTGGCTATCGTCTGCGGCTTTACTGGTCTCTGTTACGCCGAGCTGGCCTCCATGATTCCCATTGCAGGCAGCGCCTATACCTACACCTACGTCACCATGGGAGAGTTGGTGGCCTGGGTGATCGGCTGGGACCTGATCCTGGAATATGCTTTTTCCAACATGGCGGTTAGCGTGGGTTTCGCCGCGCATGTCGTCGCGTTGATGGATTGGTTCGGTATTCATCCCGCGCTGCGCTGGATTTCTCCGGCGTATCTTCCCAGCGGCTTGCAGGACCTGAGTGGTCACGCACTCTACGGTCCCGGCTGGCACTTCGGCTTCAACGTGCCTGCGTTCCTGATCGTCATGCTGCTCACCGTACTCCTTGTCCGAGGTATTCGAGAGTCGGCTGAAACCAACAACATCATGGTGCTGCTTAAGATTGGCGCCGTGCTTTTGTTCGTCACCTTTGGCGCCCAATTCATCCACACGTCGAATTGGCATCCGTTCTACCCCAACGGATGGGCAGGGGTGCTGACCGGTGGCTCCATTATTTTCTTTACCTATATCGGCTTCGACTCGGTTTCCACCGCGGCAGAAGAATGCAAGAATCCGCAGCGCGATGTTCCCATCGGCATTATCGCGACGTTGATCGTCGCCACGATCCTCTACGTCGGTGTGGCTCTCGTTCTCACGGGCATGGTCCATTGGCAACTGCTGACGGAGGATGCTGCCCCGGTCGTGAATACCCTGAGACGGCTCTACCTGCAGAATCACAGCTCGACCCTGCATTGGGTGGAGTTAGTGGTCTTGTTTGGCGCGCTTCTGGGGATGATTTCCTCGATCCTGGTCTTTCAGATTGGCCAGGCGCGTGTGTGGTTCGCCATGTCGCGCGACGGCCTTCTGCCCTCACTCTTTAGTCGCGTGCATCCGCGCTTTCGAACCCCCGCGGCCGCCACATGGATTGCCGGCTTGTTTGTCGGTCTGCCCGCCGGACTGCTGGACATTGGAACTTTCGCCAATCTCTCCAACATCGGCACACTGTTCGCGTTTGTTTTGGTCTCCGCGGGAGTCATTATCCTGCGCTATAAGGAGCCAGATCGCCGCCGCGCTTTCCGCTGCCCCGGCGGCTTCGTCATCCCGCTGCTCAGCGTGTTCTTCTGTCTGCTGCTCATGCTGGGCTTGCCCATGCTTACCTGGGTGAGTTTCTTTATCTGGCTGGCCATCGGGCTGTTGATCTATTTCTTCTACAGCCGCCATCGCAGTGAGTTTTCTCCGAACAAGCGGCTCAATTCCTGATGCCAGCGAGAGCCAAATCCGTCCGGCCCTTCGACGCGGAGTCCTGGGTTCGCCATCTTCCTAAGGCGGAGTTGCATCTCCATCTGGAAGGCACCATCGCGCCGGAAACTCTGGTGGAATTGAGCCAGAGCAAGGATGCTGAGACGCTGACATTGGAAGCCGCCCGCGACCTTTACCACTACAAAGATTTCAGTGGCTTCATGCTGGCTTTCAAGGCGATTACGGAACGATTATGCACGCCGGACGATTATGAGCTCATCACGTATCGCATGATCGAGGCGCTCGCGAGCCAGGGAGTCATGCACGCCGAAGTCTATGTTTCTGTCGGCGTTGTCTATTACTGGCGACGAATCGAGTTCGAACCGCTGTTCGCAGGCATGGAGCGTGGACGGATTCGCGGCGAAAAAGAGTTCGGTGTTTCAGTCTTGTGGATCTTCGACGCCGTGCGCCATTTCGGCCCCGAAGAGGCCGAGCGCGTCTTCCGCAAGGCTGCGGAATTGATGCCACTGCACCCGTCCATCATCGGCATCGGTATCGGCGGGGACGAACGCCGCACCGGGGCCGAGCCATTTCGGGAACTTTACACCGAGGCGAAGAAAAACGGGCTCCACCTCACCGCGCACGCAGGAGAAACAGTTGGACCGGAGGGAATCTGGTCGGCCCTCAATATCGGCGCGGAGCGTATTGGTCATGCGCTCTCAGCCGGAAACGACCCCGAATTGATCGAGGTCCTGGCCACCAAGCAGGTCCCAGTGGAGATTTGCATCACCAGCAATCTACGCACTGGGTGTTGTGCACGTCTCGAGGATCATCCCGTCCGCGAATATCTTGAAAATGGATTGATGGTGACCCTCAATTCGGACGACCCGGCGTTGTTTGGCAGCGACCTTTGCGCGGAATATTGCCTGGCCCACACGGAATTTCAGCTGACTTTGGAACATCTTCGCGAAATCGCCGGAAATTCCATCGAGGCCAGTTTTCTTCCACCCCGAAAAAAGTTGGAGTTACTGCAACGAGTGGAGCAATATCCAGTCCCCATGGAAAATTAGAAGTGTCGGCCATCCAACCATTTGCACGCACTTCGCATACAAAACGACATGTACCAAAGTAAGCACATTTTCTTCGATTCTTAACCGAGGAACGCGCTCTTCGAAGGCTTTTGCGGTAAGATTTTGGCATGCGGCGTCTGAGCTTACGACTGATCAGGCAGGAGCAGCCTCAAAGGAAGGTTGGGCCGGAAAAAATGATGAAAATGAGTGCTTGCATGACGAAAAAACCTTGGGTTCGCATCATTGGGTGGGCATCCGTGGCGACTGGCGCGGTCGCTGTTGGCATCTATGTTGGACGAAACCTGCGTGCCCGCTATCTGCTGAATCATCGAACCCCGTACGATTTCTATTCTCACGCCGGTGATAACGGCGGCAATGTGGAATTCGGCGTCGGCATCTAGACCCTGGGCAAAGTTTCGAAAGCAGGGCTTGGATTCCTCCGAGCCCTTTTTCATTGTGCTGAGGTCTGTATAAATCCTCTGCCTATAACCATTCGCCAAAGTTTTCGAGGCCACGCTGGATCCATGCACGGTCTCTCGACCAGCACATAGGCACAGCACGGTTATACCATTGAGCGCAAAAGAGCCCGGATCGCTCCGGGCCCTTTTGTCGCTGCGACCAGGATCGGTCTATGCCCTGCCTGCCAACTGCCGCAGCACATACAACAGAATGCCGCCGTGCTGGTAGTAAAGAATTTCCTGTGGAGTATCGATGCGGACCGTCGCAGAAAATTCCTTTTCCTTGCCATCCGCCGTCTTCGCCTTGACTGTCAGCTTGCGGCCGTCGGCGAACTTCGACTCCAGCATCGCACGCAGTCCGGGAATGTCGTAGACCTCTTCCCCGGTCAGGCCCAGCGATTCGGCATTCTGACCCGCTTCAAATTGCAAGGGAAGAATTCCCATCCCGACCAGGTTGGATCGGTGAATGCGTTCAAAGGATTCCGCAATCACTGCCCGCACACCCAGCAGCTTCGGTCCCTTCGCCGCCCAGTCGCGACTCGATCCGGAACCATACTCCTTGCCTGCCAGAATAATCAGGGGCGTCTTGCGCTCCGCATAGCGCACGGAAGCGTCGAAGATGCTCATCGGTTCGCCCTCAGGCAGCAAACGCGTTACGCCGCCCTCGGTCCCTGGAGCCAGCTTGTTCCGCAGCCGCACGTTGGCAAACGTACCCCGCACCATCACCTCGTGGTTGCCGCGCCGCGATCCGTAGCTATTAAAGTCGGCCGGTTTCACGCCGTGCTCGACCAGATACTTCCCTGCTGGGCCATTCAGCTTTATAGATCCCGCAGGAGAAATATGATCGGTCGTCACGCTGTCGCCTAACACCGCCAGTACACGCGCACCATGGATGTCTTCCACCACCGACGGCGTCGCGTTCATGCCGTCGAAGTACGGCGCCTTGCGGATGTACGTTGAATCAACCTCCCACCCGTAGGTTTTTCCAGTCGGAAATTTCAGCTTCTGCCAGTTGCTGTCGCCATCGCTGACCGTGGCATACTGTTTGCGAAACATGCTCGAGTCAATCGACGTAGCTAACGTGTCCTGAACCTCTTGTTGCGAAGGCCAGATGTCTCTCAGGTAGACGGGATGCCCCTGTTTGTCTTTACCCAGCGCATCCTTGTCGAAGTCGTGATCGATGCGCCCGGCCAGCGCATAGGCGACCACCAACGGCGGCGACATCAGGTAGTTTGCACGCACATCGGAGTTGATGCGGCCTTCAAAATTGCGATTGCCGCTAAGGACAGACACAGCCACCAGGCCATGATCCTCAATCGCTTTGCCTACGTCGGACGGCAACGGGCCAGAGTTGCCGATGCAAGTCGTGCAACCATAGCCAACAATGTTGAACCGCAGTTGATCCAGATATTTCGTCAGACCGGCCTTGTCATAGTAGTCCGCAACCACGCGCGAACCGGGCGCCAGAGAGCTCTTCACCCACGGTGGAACTTTCAATCCCTTCTCCACCGCCTTCTTCGCCAGCAATCCCGCCGCCAACATCACCGAAGGATTCGATGTGTTGGTGCAGCTCGTAATCGCCGCAATCACGATCGAACCATGGTCGAGGTACTTGTTCACATCGACCCCAAAGCGATCGTGGATCGATTCCGCATGACCGGGCTCTGGCGCTCCCTTGGCACTGCCGTTTCCATTCGCCGCTGGATGCCCACCTTCACCATCCCAGCGCTGCACCTGCCGCTCCGCATTCGCACTGGCGCGCGGGCCCTGCAATGCAGGCAATTGCTTCTTGAAGCTCGCCGCAGCGTCACTCAGCTTGACGCGATCCTGCGGACGCTTCGGTCCGGCGACGCTTGGCTCGACCGTGGCAAGGTCGAGAGACAAGGTCGCAGAATACTTGGCCTCCACTGCATCGGGAGTATGGAAGAGGCCTTGCTCCTTGTAGTACGCCTCGACCAATGCAATCTGCTCATCGCTCCGCCCCGTCAATTTCAGATAGCGCAGTGTTTCCGCGTCAACCGGAAAGATGCCACACGTGGCCCCATATTCCGGCGCCATGTTGCCGATGGTGGCGCGATCCGCCAGTGAAAGCTCGCTGATTCCCGCCCCATAGAACTCTACAAATTTACCGACCACGCCGTGCTTGCGAAGCATCTCGGTCACGGTCAGCACTAGATCTGTTGCCGTCGTTCCTTCGCGAAGCTTGCCCGACAACTTGAAGCCCACAACTTGCGGCACCAGCATAGACACTGGCTGGCCCAGCATGGCCGCCTCGGCTTCGATGCCGCCCACGCCCCACCCCAGCACACCGAGTCCATTGATCATTGTCGTGTGAGAATCGGTTCCAACCAGCGTATCCGGATACGCCTGCACGATGCCTTTCGCGTTCGGCTGCGTTGTAAACACTACCCGCGCCAGGTATTCCAAATTCACCTGGTGGCAGATGCCCATGCCCGGCGGCACTGCGGAAAAATTATGGAACGCCGTCTGCCCCCACTTCAGAAAGGCGTACCGTTCCACATTGCGCTGATATTCCAGCAGCGAATTGATCCGGTACGAATCGCCGGTGCCGTACTGGTCTACCTGCACGGAGTGATCAATTACCAGTTCTGCCGGTTGCAGCGGGTTGATCTTCTCCGGATCGCCGCCCAGCGAGCGCATGGCATCGCGCATCGCGGCCAGATCGACGACCGCGGGAACACCGGTGAAGTCCTGCATCAAGACGCGCGCCGGCATGTAGGCGATCTCTCGCGAAGGCTCGGCCTTTGCGTCCCATTTCGCCAGGAATTCAATGTCATCCGCCGTGGCACTTTTTCCGTCCTCATGGCGCAGCAGATTTTCCAGCAGGATGCGCAGTGAGTAGGGCAGACTTTCGAGCGAAACCCCATGTTTCGCGAGCGCGCTGAGTTTAAAAATTTCATACGTATGGCTGCCGGATTTCAGTTCGGCCCGGCTCTGAAAACTATTCATGATGAAACTCCTCAAAAGGCGTGGCGGGCAGACACAGGGCCGTGCCCGACGGGTCAGGAATGTGTCGTAATGATTCTACGACCGTGTCGTAGCGAATGAGGAATGGGGCGGCCCTTACCCGCGGTCGGGTTTCCCGCGGTGCCAGCGTTTCAAGAAACGAACCTTGGGCACGAAGAGCATTGGCGTCGACAGCTCACAGCCGTCTGCCTCCATGGTACCGCCGGAAGACGATGAAAGAAAAGTGACACCATATTCTGCCTCAGAGATTACAGTCGACGGTGAGGCGCCAAGCGACAATCTTCGCACCTTTTTTGCTTCCATATCATCTGACCATCATGCCTCCGATTCACCCGCAAACCCGTATCGGTCATGTCCACCTCAAGGTGGCGGATCTCGATCGTGCGATCACCTTCTATCGTGACGTACTCGGATTCACCGTCACCCAGCGCATGGGGAATTCCGCTGCGTTCTTAGCCGCTGGCGGCTACCACCATCATATCGGCCTGAACACATGGGAAAGCCTCGGCGGCGAGGCTCCGGCAGCCGGTACGACAGGCTTGTATCATCTGGCGATTCTCTATCCCACTCGGGCCGAACTTGCAGACGCCCTGAGGCGTGTGCTGCATGTTGGCATTCCCCTGGAGGGCGCGGCCGACCATGGCGTAAGCAACGCGCTTTATCTTCGCGACCCGGACGACAATGGCGTGGAACTGTATTGGGATCTGCCCGAAGAAAAGTGGCCGCGAAGGAAAAACGGAGAACTGGCGATGATCACGCGACCGCTCGATTTGCAGGCCTTGCTGGCAGAGACAAATGCGCCCGCCCCTTCCCTGGGACCGGAAGATCTGGCCTGACCTTTTCTCTGCTCCTGCCATCCATCTAAAGGCGCTGCTCTGGAGAAATGGCTGCGGCTTGGTGCAGACCTGGTTCCGCCGCGCATTGGCCAACTTCAGCCCCGTTTCAAGATGCTCTTCATTCGGTAGCGCAATAATGTAGAGATCCAGATCGTCGCGTGCGATCAGCGCGTCGATATTCTTGATGAATTCCGGAAGTCTCCACTTGCGCGCGAAGGCCTCGGCGCGGGCTGCACTCCGCGAATCATTCACGGCGACTTGCTGATCTGGCACGTCTGCCAGTCCCTGCATATAAAAATCAGCCACAAACCCTGAGCCCAGCATTGCGATGCGAACGGGTTTCATCTCGTTACTCCTGGAGATTGCTTTGATGGGCGATAAAAATATTACAGCCGGTCGAGGGTGAGTGGATCGAGTCTTCCTTCGAAATATTTCTTCAATGCGTCGAGGAATACCTGGTTATCCTCCGTGCCCTGAGCGAACAATGTCATCGAAGAATGAAATTTCAGGTTGTCTGGATAGCCAAAGATCTGCTCAACCGAACGATTCTCGATCTGCAGCACAAGCGCGGTGCACTCTCGTAGCCTCGCTCCCAACACAGGATGCGCTGCATACGCAGCTGCTTCCCGGCGGCTTGCAATCGCGAAATATTGTGCGGTTTCGCTTGATCCCAGACCGCGAATCTGCGGAAAGATGAACCACATCCAGTGGCTGGTTTTTCTGCCGTGCCGCAACTCCGCGCACACATCCGCGTAGACGGGCTCCTGCGCCTCGATGAATCGCCGCAAATTGGACAAATCTTCCATCGCTATTTCGTTTGGGAATCTTACCTCGCAAGTCTCCGCGCCCCACACCGCGCGCTCGACTGATACCCTGTTTTTATACCAAGGAGCGAATGCACGCATGAAGGTTCTCGTTATCGGCGGCGGCGGCCGTGAACACGCGCTGGTCTGGGCCATTTCCCGATCACCTCGTGTGGAAGTAGTGGTCTGTGCGCCCGGCAACGGCGGCATTGCCGCCCTGGCCCGCTGTGTTCCCGTGAATCAGAAAGACCTTGACGACCTGGTTCGCGTCGTTGTCGCCGAACAACCCGACCTCACTGTCGTCGGTCCGGAAGTGCCATTGAGCCTGGGCCTGGTGGATGAGCTTTCTCGCCGGGGCATGCGGGTCTTTGGCCCCACACGACGCGCGGCCATGCTGGAAACCAGCAAGGTGTTCGCCAAGGAGTTCATGCAGCGCCATCACCTGCCGACCGCTCACTACGTTGTCTGCAGTTCTGCTGAGGAACTTCCAGACGCATTGGCGCATTTTCACGCTCCAATTGTCGTGAAGGCCGATGGCCTGGCGGCTGGCAAAGGCGTCGTCATTTGCGAGTCGAAACAGGAAGCGGAAGCCGTAGCAAAGCAAATGTTGACCGGCCAGCTTTTAGGGGAGACGCAACATCAAGTAGTACTTGAGGAATTTCTTACAGGCGATGAAATATCATGGCTTGTATTTGCAGATGGAACGCACGTACTCCCTTTGGTCGCGGCCCAGGATCACAAGCGAATCGGCGAAGGAGACACCGGCCTGAACACCGGTGGCATGGGCGCGTATTCGACGGACACTTTATTAGCGCCGGAGATGCGCGACTGGCTTGTGCACCGCATTGCCCAGCCGGTCATCGATGGCATGTCCGCCGAAGGCGTACCCTTTCGTGGCGTTCTCTATTGCGGACTGATGATGACGGCCCGAGGTCCCATGCTGCTGGAATTCAACACGCGGTTTGGGGACCCGGAGACCGAGGCGATTCTTCCTCGGTTGCAGGATGGTGAATTGTTGAAGGCGATGGAGGCAGCCGTCGACGGAACCCTGGATCAGGTCGAGTTGCAGTGGCGCAAAGAACCCGCCGTCACTGTCATTGCTGCGTCCCAGGGATATCCAGGAGCCGTGCAGACAGGTCACGTCATCACCGGGTTAGACGAAGCTGCGACCACAGAAGGCGTCACTGTATTTCATGCCGGCACCGCGTCGCAAGGCGGCAATATTGTCACGGCTGGCGGTCGCGTTCTGGCCGTAACTGCCGTGGCGGATACGTTGCAATCGGCCTGCGATCGTGCCTACGAGGCCTTGCAGAAGATTCACTTTGACGGAATGTATTTTCGTCGTGACATTGCCCATCGCGCCCTGAACAAAAGCAAGGAGAAAGTATGACGACTGCTGCGATCACGCTGGAAGAATTGCTGGTGGACAACGAAGCGGCCACGAAGAAATGGCAGTCATGGTTCGCGGCCCATCCAGCCGCGCTCGACGTCCCCTGCGCGATTTACAACAGCGACACGGTTCGTGGACTGCTGAAACACATCTTTGCCGTGGAGCTGCGTCATTCACAACGGCTCCTCGGCGAAGAAGTGACTGCGTATGATGCAATTCCTGTTGGCTCGTTGGACGAGCTAATGGCCGTCCATGCGCAGGCGACGCAGAATCTTCGCAGATTCCTTGCAACCGCAAATGACGCAGCGCTTCTTGAAGTGATCCCGCTGCAAACCGTCTCCGCGGGAATCCTGCATGCCTCCCGGCGCAAGCTCTTCGCCCATATCCAGCTGCATTCCATGCGCCATTGGGCGCAGCTCAGCAGCCTGCTGCGCGAAGGCGGTTACAAAACTGATTGGCCGAAAGATTTTCTATTTTCCGAGTCAATGGAGTAGGAAAATCGCCTCGCCCGATTACACGTTCATGCTGAAGTGATGGGCGTTCATAATCATTCCGCGCTTCAAGTAGAAACGGTGAGCGTCAAATCTCTGATGTCCCGAGTCGAGATGCAATTGTTCGCACCCCTCACGGCGTGCCTCCTCCACCAGCCAATCGAAAACCATCCCGGCATATCCGCTGGAACGGTGAGATGGCAGCGTGACCAGGTCGTCGACGTAAAGAAAACGCGCTTTCGAAAGCTGGTGCTGCACGCGAAATCCTGCAGCCGCCACGGCATCCGGCTCTCCCGGTAGAAACGCAGCGGCCACGCGATAGCATTCTGGACGCTGGCGATGGTTCACCCAATCGGTGAAGGTCTCTGCCGTCGCCATCACCGGACGCCCCTCGCGCAGCACGCAAAACGCCGCATAGGTTTGCGCCGTGTCTGCCGCAGCCACTTCCCTTACTTCCGCTTTTGTCGAACCCTCAGCCATCCAATTTCCTCGTGACCAATTCATTCAGCAGCGCCGGATTGGCCTGCCCTTTCGATAGCTTCATGACCTGCCCGACAAAAAATGCGGACACTGTCTTTTTGCCGCCGCGGTATTGCTCTACCTGCTTGGGATTGGCGGCAATCACTTCGTCAATCATCTTTTCCAGCGCGCTGGAATCGCTGATCTGCTGCGGCTTCTCGCGCTCGTAGACAGTAGCAAAATCTTCTCCCGTCTCGAAGCATCGGTCGAATAGCTGCTTCAACATCTTGCTGGAGAGCGCGCCGCTCTCCGCCAGATCCGCCGCCTGCGCGATCCCCTGCATCGAGATTGGCGATTGCGCCAAATCCAAGCTCGCAGCTTTCAGCCGCCCTAGCAGTTCTCCCTGCACCAGGTTGGCCACGCGTTTCGGACTTTTCGCTGCCTTGGCCGCCTGCTCAAACTGGTCGGCAAAGGCGCGGCTGCTGGTCAGCACCT
Source organism: Acidobacteriota bacterium (assembly GCA_021778815.1). GTDB lineage: Bacteria > Acidobacteriota > Terriglobia > Terriglobales > Acidobacteriaceae > JAKAAZ01. The sequence continues at coordinate 13,671 of JAJYBW010000010.1, forward strand.
GCGCATCTTGAGCGGTAATTTCGTACTCAGCAATCATGCGTTCGCGGCGCGCTTCGGGAAGTTCCGGCATGGTGGCGCGAATTTCTTCCTGCCAGGCGCGACTAACCACAAGCGGCGGCAGATCCGGATCGGGAAAATAGCGATAATCGTGAGCCTGTTCCTTCGAACGCATCGAGTACGTGCGGCCCTCCGCGGAGTTATAGAGGCGCGACTCCTGCACCACACGTCCGCCTCCCTCGATCACTTCAATCTGCCGCTCGATTTCGTATTCAAGCGCGGCGCGAACGAAGCGAAAGCTGTTCACATTTTTTACTTCCGCCTTGGTGCCAAACTTCTCCGCACCTTTCAGCCGCACACTGACGTTGGCATCGCAGCGCAGCGAACCCTCCTCCATATTGCAATCGCTCACAGCCGTGTACAGCAGAATCTCCTTGATGCGCGTCAGATATTCGTAGGCTTCCTCGGCGGAGCGAATGTCGGGCTCGCTGACGATTTCCACCAGCGGCGTGCCGCACCGGTTCAGGTCGATGTAGGTGCTCTCGCGTGAGTCGTGGAACCCATCGTGCATGCTCTTGCCGGCGTCCTCTTCCATGTGCAGCCGTGTGATGCCGATGCGCTTTGTCCCCCCACCAGATGCAGGCACATCGATCCAGCCATGTTCGCCCAGCGGCTTGTCGAACTGGGAGATTTGATAGCCCTTGGGCAGGTCAGGATAGAAATAGTTTTTGCGCGCGAAGACGGAAGTTTCGTTGATCTGGCAATGCAGCGCCATCGCGGCCAGCGTCGCAAATTCCACCGCGCGCCGATTTAAAACCGGCAGCGCGCCGGGCAATCCCAGGCATACCGGGCAGACTTGCGTGTTGGGCGACGATCCAAAGCGACTCGAACAACCGCAGAATGCCTTCGTTTCCGTCAGCAATTGGACGTGGACTTCCAGGCCGATGACCGGCTCGTACTTCGCAAGAACTTCAGGAGAAAGGCTTGAGGTGGCTGGCATGACAGATTCAATTTTAGCAAGCGGATAAAGTCCGGCCCCGGCCGTTCAATAAATGCCGAAGTGTACGTCGATATCTATCAGAACTGCGACCGGCCTGCCGTTCATCGTTGCCGGCTTGAACCGATATTTCTTGACGGCCTTGATCGCGTTCTTGTCGAGACCTTCGTCCAAGGCCTTCTTCACGTGAATATCCTGCGGTCTGCCCTGCGCGTCCACAACCAGTTCAACGATGCAATCACCCTCTAATCGCGAACGTCTCGCAGCATACGTGTACTTCGGGCTCGGAGCATGAATCACCTTCGGCGGCAGCACTTCCCCCCCGACCTGATGAATGTCTTGATTTCTCGACTGCAGCCGATTGGGAATGTCAGAAGATGCAGGGACAGCCAACCCATTGCCGTGACTGCCGACAAAACTGCCGCCAGCCGCGTGCGGTTGGAGCGCAACCAAAGCGCCTATACAAATCATCGTCGCGATCAAAGCCTGGGCGTGTGAATGAGGCTTTAATTTTCTGATGGACATGAGTTTATTCCAAGCAGAGAGGAATCGGCGACCTCTCGCTCGTTCGCTTGGCTGATCCAATTTTAGCAAGCGACACAACAGGGAATAATCAGCAGCCATCGCCCGGCTCGGCAGCGTGGATGACCTTGCCAAAGCAATGATTGAGCAGCGCCACTTTCAATCCTGGCGCGCCCGCGCGCCATGGGCGATGTTTAGTCTGGCACCCGCAATGGTTCTAGCAGCTGCCTGGAGCCTTGCGCTATTCAAATAGCCTTCAATCTTTGACGGGCGGCGATGACTCCGATTCCCCAGCCGACAAGAATTGGTGCGAAGAAGTAGATCGCCTTGTGGCCCGCTGTCGGATTGCTCCTGATCGCGCTGATCGACGGCGCTTCTGAGGTTCAGGCAGGTCGCACAGCCGTTCCCGGGGGATTCGGACATATCCGCATGAGATTCACCCTGGCGCCGTCCATACAGGGCGGCTATCCCTACGGCCTGGCAAATCCGCCATCCTTCTCACGATCACGGCCCTGCCCTATCTCATTTGGAAACTGCAGCAGGCCTACTCGCGCCCAGTGTAATGCAGTCCGCGCCTAGCGCCGCGCGACAACAAATAAATGGTCGGCCTCAATCAGGCGCCGAGCCTGACCGCGCGCGTGGTTCGACCATGGGCCAGTCGGATCCAGCTTGCTGTAGGTCATCCAGTGCGGCAATGCGCGACGATGTTCCCCGGTGCGCTCATACGCCAGCGCCAGATTGTAGTGGGCATCTGCGTACCTTGGAATAATTCGAATGGCGGCTTTGTAGGCATCAATCGCCTCGGTCAGCCGCTGCAGCTCGTCCAGCGCATTCCCCAGGTCGAAAAATGCAAGTGCATAATTCGGATCGGCCTCGGTTGCTCGGCGATAAACCTGCTCCGCCTGCAGATATTGCCTCTGGTTGTAATAGATTGTCCCAAGATTAATCAGGGCGGCCGCGTGACCGGGATGCAGTTCTACTGCGCGCTGGTACAACTCGATCACCCGCGCCATCAGGCCCTGCTCATCTTCCATCCGGACCGCTTCGTAGAAGAGTTCCGCCGCCTGCGATTCACGAAACCTCTGGTGTGCGACTTGTCCCACCACGGTACATGTGCGCTCCGGATTTCGTCCCTCAAAATCGAAGACCAACTGCCTCGAAAGTGGATCAACGATGGCGCCCTCATGACGAAAGACGACTCGGCTGCCCCCGTACACCATGCCAGCTTCCAACAGTGGATTGCTCATTCCAGAAACACGCTGCATCGCTGCCACCGACGCAGAAATGCGAGAACTCTTGATCCTCTGCAGCGATAAAAGGCGCAGTTTTCTGAGCTGGGAAAGTTGCTGAAAGTTGTAGGTTTCGAGAGAGTCGACTAACCCGGCCCGCTCCCAACCTTGCAGCTGGCGTGCGGACACTTGCAGAATTCGCAATACATCTTGACGGTTATATCGGGTCACGGATAAGTGCTCGCAGGTACCGTCTCTCGTCACGATTATGCAGTGTTTTGGCGGTGATCGCAAGAAGATTTGGTAAATTCCCGAGGAAAACCGGTACCAAATCTGCTGTTGGCGCGAGCGCGAGTATCTTCGCGGTGCTCATCGCTGAGTTTTTGAATGCGCTGCATCAACGATCTGGAGATCGCTGGATCGTCGCGGCGGGCTGTGAAATTGTACGAGACACCCCACACCAGAATGTTCGCGCCATAGCGGGGTTTGCTCACACCCACGCTCCGGCCAATTCCCTCCCATAAGCCCATCCTCTTTTATGGCCGCCGCTCATTCTGTGACTGCGATCACATTTTACCGCGCCGCTGAATGGTACCTTGGCAGCTGAATCGGAGCCTTGGAAACCTTTCTTTCTCAGTGAGCAAACTTTGCTCCGGCGACACCTTGGTTGTCGCACTCCTGAGGAATCGCCCGCCGGGCAAAAGGATCGAGCGTGCATCGTATGACGAGTCGTGAACGAGTCTTCGCGGTGCTCAGCGGACAGCAGCCGGATCATCGTCCGTACATGCCGATCACAATGATGTTTGCCGCCGACATTCTCGGCGTGAAATATCTGCAAAACATTCGCGATCACAAAACAATGATTGCCGCGCAAATCAAGACTGCCGAGATGTTTGGCTTTGATCATGTCTCGACTATTGCCCCCACCTCCGAAGCCGTTGACCTGGGCGCGCATTTCCAATGGTTCGACGATCAGCCTCCGGGAATCATCGAGCAGGAAGCCCTTCTCGCCGACAAGTCTGCGCTGACTCGCTTGCCCTCGCCCGATTCCGTGTTCGGCGCAAGTATGGAAGACAGGGTGCGCGGTGTGGAGTTGTTACGCCAGCGAGTTGGAAACGATCTGATCGTGGAAGGTTGGGTTGAGGGTCCTTGCTCGGACGCTGCCGATTTTCGTGGCATGAACCGCCTGATGATCGATTTCTCCGACGATCCGGAATTCGTAGCTCACCTCTTCGAGTATTCGGTGGAGCTGGCAACTAGATTCGCCGCAGCACAAATAGCCGCTGGAGCTGACATCATCGGAATCGGTGACCCGCCCTCCTCCTTGGTTGGCCCGCGCATGTACCGGGAACAGATTTGGCCGTTTCACAAGAAGCTGGTGGACGCGATTCACGCAAACGGCGCGAAGGTTCGTCTACATGTGTGCGGCAATACTCGCAGAATTCTGGCCGATATCCGCCGCCTGGGATGCGATCTTGTGGACGTAGACTCGCCCGTGCCGATGGAACAAGCACGCGCACTAGCTGGCCCAGCGCAGGCGCTCATCGGAAATCTCGACCCGGTACGGGACGTGCGCAATGGCTCGCCGGAATCCATTCAGGAATCCCTGGAAGCATTGCAGCAATCTGGTGGCGAGCGTTGGATTGTTGCAGCCGGCTGCGAGATTGTGCGCGATACGCCGCATGAAAACTTACACGCGATGAGGATGTTTGCTCAATCGCACACCGCGGAATCAGTGGCCACATGAAGGTGTTGCAGGTTTGCGATAGTTGCCAACCGAGATCCAGAACTCTGCCGACTGGCACCCTGGGCTTAGCTCGCAGGAACAAAAAACTCCATTGAAGGAGAAGGCAATGATCCGATCCGAAGGACTGTACGATGCAATCCTGAACGGCGATGCCAAAAAAGCCCACGCCGTGACAGAAGCTGCCTTGGCAGCCGGCGCCGCACCCATGGATCTGATCACCGGCAGTATGGTGCCGGCGATGGACGAAGTGGGACGCCTGTTCGAGACAGAGGAATATTTCGTTCCGGAACTGCTGCTGGCTGGCCGCGCCATGAAGAGCGCGATGGAACTGCTGCGTCCTTTGATGGCAATGTCCGGCGAGAAGCTGGCTATCCGCATCGTGATCGGCACAGTGAAAGGCGACATGCACGACATCGGAAAGAACCTGGTTGCCTCCATGCTGGAAGGCAGCGGATTCGAGGTATTCGATCTTGGCGCCGATGTGGCTCCGGATAAATTTGTCGCCGCTGTCGAAGAGCATAAGCCGCAGGTTGTCTGTCTTTCCGCCTTACTTACGGTCACCATGCCGGCCATGAAGAGGACGATCGACGTATTGCAAGCTGCGGGCTTGCGGAGTCAGATCAAAGTGTTGATTGGCGGCGCGCCTGTCACCGGGCAGTATGCGAAGGAAATTGGCGCGGACGGATACAGCGATAGCGCCAGCGGCGCCGTCAGCCTGGTGCGACAGGTTGTTGCGGAAGCCTGAGATGAAGACAGGACGTGATGGATGGGCGGTATGGAAGCTTCTACGACGGATCCAGCTACGGATTGAAGACAGCGGCCGTGTTCGTCTGAGCCTCTTCCGCAGCCATCTCGTGGCTAGAAGCTGTCTCCTACACTCGAAATCGCTCGATACGTCGGGTGTGAGGGCCCGCATTTCAAGCGGCTCTCACGTCGTCGGCCGAAGTCGCCACGCCATATCTAAGACAGCTTCCAGAGTCATGCACATGAAATTCTCCCGCTGCCAAATCGTCGCACCCAAAAGGATGGTACCGCGTTGAATGGACGGCAAAGAATCGACGCAGCGCTGCACGGCCGATGGCCCGACCGCACACCGGTGATGCTGCATAATTTTATGATGGCTGCGCGAGAAGCCGGTATTTCGATGCGCCAGTTCCGAGACGACCCCAGGCTGATTGCCCGATGTTTCGGAGAGGCGGTGGAGCGATATCGTCTCGACGGCGTGATGGTCGATATGGATACAGTGACTCTCGCAGGCGCAGTTGGCGTCCCCATCGACTTCCCGGAAGACAACCCAGCCCGTTCCAAAGGCTCGTGCTTGCCTGCTGTCGAAGCTGTACGGGACCTGGAGCCTGTCGACATATCCAAAGATCCACGGATACAAGTTCTGGTGGAAGCCGTGGCCATCCTGGTGCGCGAGTATGGGAATGAAATTTTCATCCGCGGCAACTGCGATCAGTC
>JAJYBW010000337.1 GCA_021778815.1 Acidobacteriota bacterium
TTGAATGTGAGCGCTGTCACCGAATACCGACCATGCCTCGGGTGGATTCAACCAGCTTAGCCGGGTCAAAGCCGACTCCTTTTTTGAAAACAATATCGACATGTTCGACCGCAGAAATATCTTTCGCCGGATCGCCGGTCACAACCACCAGGTCAGCTTGTTTTCCCGTGGCAATCGTGCCAATGCGATCCTCACGTCGCAGATATTTCGCGCCATTCTGCGTATAAATCTGGATTGCCTGCTCTGGCGTGAATCCAGCATCGACGAGAAGCTCGAGATTGCGCTGATCGCCAAAGCCGGGCAGGATGGCCCCATATCCGGTCGGATCGCAGCCTGCCATCAGCAGACCGCCGGCGGCAACAAACTCACGCTCAAACTGCATTTCTTTTTTCATCAGCACGGGCATGATTGCCTTGTCGGCATGCTCGGCAATCAGTGCCCGCGTCTCCAGCACGCTCGTCCAGGCCTGCGGGATCATGGAACCCTTTTCGCGCATCAAGAAGTCCATCGATGGGTGGTTGGGAACCGACATCTCAAACACGGCGAGCGTTGACGTTACAGCCACATGATGCGCCACCAGATCGTGAATCATCGCCATGACGGGCTCGCCGGTGACATCGAGCTTATCCGCCATTTCCTGAGCGGGAGCACGCGAAGCGGGACACGTTCCCGCTTTTTTGCCGGAATAAAACTCGGTGTCGACGATAATGCCATGCTCCAAGTTGTCGATGCCCATGTCGGCGGCTTGAGTAAACCCAACGGAGCAGAGATGTCCAGTGATCTTCAGTCCATGCGCGTGCGCAGCGTCAATGGCGGCCTTCAACTCGTCCGGCGTAATGAACATATACGCTTTGAACGAGGTGACACCTTCTTCTGCCCAATAGTTCACCGTTCTCGTCGCATCGGCCGGACCGGAAAGAGGATGCAGTTGATGGATGAAGCTGCCCGGTCCTTCGAGGTAAGGGCCGGTCACGTCGAAATCCGGCCCCGGCGTTAACCCGCTGTCGATGGACCGTTTGACGTTCAGATCGGCATACGGCTCAATGCTGCCGGTGGTGCGCGCCGTGGTCACTCCCGCGGCAAGATACAGCGGCGCGCCGGTCTGAAACATTTCTCCTCCGACCAACCCGTACTGGGCTCTGCCAGGTTCCACATAAAACAGATGTTCATGCATACCCACCAGGCCGGGATAAACGGTGTGCCCGCGCAGGTCGAGGACGTTGGTCCCGCTGGGGATTCGAGCGCCGGCGCTGGGACCGACCGAGGCGATCTTGCCGTGGTCGAGGACGATGGTCTGATCCATCGCCGGCGCGGCACCGGTCCCGTCGATCACTTCCACATGCGTGAGCGCAATCACCGGATCGGAAACCGAGATATACGGCGCCAGCGGGGACTTCGATATCTGTGCGAAACCAGCAAGCGAAACAGTTGTCAGGCAAGCGGTCGCAAAGAACGCGGACAAAGAATACATCGGCAGGGAGCCTCTTGAGTTGGACTTGAGGGAATGAACCATGCTCGATGCCAGACAAAAGCTTTGTCAAGGAATTTCGGGGAGGCGGAGAGCGACTATTCGAAAAATTCCCGCACATCTTCCAGACGCTGCGTCACCCGATACGGCGGCAGACTTTCCATAAACACGCGGCCGTAGCGCTGACGCTGCAGGCGCGGGTCCAGCAGCACCAACACACCATGATCGTGCAACGAGCGGATCAGCCGGCCGAATCCCTGCTTCAGCGCGATCACGGCGGAGGGAATTTGATATTCGGCGAAGGCGTTGCCGCCCTCAGCTTCAATCGCTTTCATGCGCGCAGCCACCACGGGATCGCTGGGCACGGCGAACGGAAGCTTGTCGATAATGACGCAGCTCAGTTGTTCTCCCTGCACATCGACCCCCTGCCAGAAGGAAGAGGTTCCAAGCAGCACAGCATTCGGCGTGATGCGAAACTCATCCAACAGCGCGTTGCGAGGCGCAGTGCCTTGCAGCAGCAATGGAAAACCGACGCGCGCGATCAGTTGCTCATGCACCTGGCGCATCTGGCTGTAGCTGGTGAACAGGCAGAAGGCGCGCCCGCGCGTGATCTCCAGAATCTCGCAGATTTTGTCCACGGCAGCCTTGGTGAATCCGGGCTCGCGAGGATCGGGCATTTCCGGCGGCAGGTACAGCAGTGCTTGCTCGCCGTAACGAAAATGGGACGGCACGACAAGCTGTCGCGCACTGGTGAGCCCGAGCCGACGCTCGATATGGTCGAAGTTGCCTTGCACGGTGAGCGTCGCTGAAGTCAACACCACCGACGGAATCGACTCAAACAAGTCGCTCGCCAGCAACGAAGCAATTTCAATCGGCGTGGCCTGCAGCCAGGTATTCGTTCCCGACTGCCGCAATCCGGTGGAACTGCGCCGTTCAATCCAGAAGACAAATCCGCGATCCGTCGACTCCAGCAGAAACGTCAATTGGTTTGTCAGCTCGGCCGCGCGCTTTTTCAAGCCGCTTGCCTCTTCGACTCCGCGCAACCGCTCCAGCTCGCCGGTCAGGCGTTCCAACGCATTCACCAGGCCGAGGTAGACGTCCCCGGATTGCTCCAGAAACTCCTCCCGATCGGTAAAGGGCATGCGGCCGTCCGCGCCCTTCGGCTCTGGAAGCGCGGCGAAAAACATGCGGCTGCGCTCGCGCACCAGTTCCGCAGCCGCGGTCAGAGAAGCGGACAAAGCTTGCTTCGCGCGCAACAGAATCTCCACATCGCGAGCCAGTTCTTCAAAGCGCAGGTTGCTGATGCTGACCCCAAAATAGCTGGACGCAATCTCTTCCAGCTCGTGCGCTTCGTCGAACACGACGGCTGCGGCCTCCGGAAGCACGCCGGCATCGGGAGCATTTTGCGCCTGCCTGCGAATCGCCAGATCAGCAAAGAAGAGATGATGATTGACGATGACGATGTCGCTTTCAAGCGCGCGGCGTCGCATTTGCGTAATGAAACAAGGCTCGTAGTTGGGGCAGGAAGATCCCAGGCAGGCTTCGCCGCGCGCATCAAGCCGTCCCCACAGCGGACTGTTTTCCGGAATTGTGGTCAATTCGGCACGATCGCCGTGCTCCGTGGTCTGCTCCCAATCGCGAATGGTATTGAACTGATCGACCATATCGATGCCGGTCAGAATCGGCTGGTCGCGCAGCACGTACAGCTTTTGCCGGCACAGGTAATTGCCACGACCTTTCATGTAGCTCACCCGCAACGGGCCCAGCAGCGATTCAAGAAAAGGAATGTCTTTGAAAAAAATCTGCTCCTGCAGATTGCGTGTTCCCGTCGAGATTATGACGCGCTGGCCCAATCGCAGCGCGGGCAACAGGTATGCCAGCGTCTTGCCCGTGCCGGTGCCTGCCTCAACAATCAAATGCCGCTTTTCTGTGAACGCGCGCTCTATGGCGCGGGCCATTTCCAACTGGCCGGGGCGGTATTCATAGGGCAATCCCGAGCGCGACAGAATGCCGCCTGGCGAGAAAAATTCTTCCAGCCGGGGTAGCTTGCGATCTGTCGAAGGTTCCGTCGAGGAGGGTAGGGGCAAGGGTGAGAAGCACTCCAAACGCTGCTTGTTCCTATAATAGAGAAGCCATGCGATTTTCCCACGCTTTGGCAGGACGGCGTTTTCCCACCCTATGACTCCCATAAAAAAAGTCACGCAAGCCGGAGCGCGCGATCGCCGCCGCAGAAATCCCGCCGCAGACGCACGTTGGCCATTGGTCGCGATTGTTGGCCGCCCCAATGTGGGCAAATCGACTCTGTTCAATCGCCTGACCCGCAGCAGACGTTCTATCGTCGGCGACGAGCCCGGGATCACGCGCGACCGCATTTATGGCGTGGTGGACTGGGGCGGTCGTAACGCCAGGTTGGTCGACACCGGAGGCGTCTTGCCTTCCGATCAGGAGTTTATTCCGGCGGAAATTTTTCGCCAGGCCAAGGTTGCATTCGATGAAGCCGCCGCCGTGGTGATGGTGGTCGACGGGCGAACCGAACTGGCCGCACCCGACATGGAACTGGCGCGCCTGCTGATGCGTCTCGGCAAACCGCTGATTCTCGCGGTGAACAAGATGGACGTCGATGCGC
>JAJYBW010000338.1 GCA_021778815.1 Acidobacteriota bacterium
GACGCTATTAGGAGGGCAAGATAGACCATTCTCCGCATGTGTACATTACCTTATCGGCGGCGCTCGCTGCCTGCGTTCCCCAAAGATTGATCACGAACGATTTGCAGTTTCCCGTTGAAAATAAGGAGACAGCAGGGCCGTCGCGATATTGCCCTTGCCGACGACGCAAGTAGGAGCACTCGGCAGCGCGGCGGAAAATGTAACGGTGACGAACTTCCGCCAGTCCGCGGTGGGCTCGCCAGCATCACTAATTTTCGCCGACGTCTACCGTTCTGCGCAATCTGCCACGGTTTCTTTGGGCTCCCTTTCACAGTGTGGTTCAGCAGTCTCAACAGAAATACCGATAGCTTTCCGGCTAAACGCCAAATAAGTTCTAAGATTGTTCACCAGGGCCGACCATTCTGAGGGCAATTTCAATCGCGGGCTTAACACAGATCGGGCGCATATCCAGAAATCGCGCAGCTCGAACGTCAAAGCCTGCTGCGCGTGCAATTCCATGCGTGGCTGACCCCTTACCAATCCAGCCGTCTTTCTTCCGTCGACCTCGCTTGCCGCGTTGAGATCGTCTATCCGGCGAATCAACTCAATTCCCTGACATCCTTTCGCTCGATAACGGCTGGAAAACTAGCATCCGTTCGATCCGGTTGCCAGTCTCCAGAGAGCCGAGGAGGAGCCTCTTTCCCCTCAAAAAATGCATACACGACCGGCAACAATAGAAGGGTCAGTGCTGTCGAACTAACCAGCCCGCCGATCACGACAATCGCCAGCGGGCGTTGGATCTCAGAGCCCGGGCCGGTGGCAAACAGAAATGGAGCCAGTCCCAGGGCCGCCACGGCAGCCGTCATCATCACTGGCCTGAACCGCAGCCGGGTACCCTCGCGGACGGCGTCTTCCTGCGACTTTCCTTCCTGGCGTAACTTGCGGATGTACGACACCAGCACCACGCCGTTCAAGACGGCGATACCCCACAGAGCAATGAACCCTACGGAAGCCGGCACGGAGAGATATTCGCCCGATACAAAAAGGCCGAGGATGCCACCGATCGAAGCAAGCGGCAACACGGTGATGATCAACGCCGCGAATCGGACAGAGTGGAAAAGGATGAACAGCAGAAAGAAGATGGCCGCGATAGTGATCGGAACAATCACCATCAGATGGTGCATGGCTCGCTGCATGTTGTGAAACTGGCCGCCCCACTCGATGTAGTATCCCGCGGGTAATTGGACTTGCTGATCGACCTTGTCCTGAAGTTCTTTCACGTATCCGCCCAGGTCGCGGTCCTGCACATTGACGCCCACCACGATGCGCCGTTTGCCCATACTGCGATTGATAAGTGCGGGGCCCTCGAGAACCTTGACGCTGGCAAGGTCCTTCAGCGGAATTCGCAGTCCATCCGGGGAGCTGATCTGCAGTTCGCGAATGTCCCCTACGCTATCGCGCAGATTCTCCGGAAGGCGGACGACCCCGGCAAACCTGCGTTCGCCTTCATAAATTTCCGTGGCTGTCTTGCCCCCGATGGCGGTCTCAATCACGTCGTTGACGTTTTCCGCATTCAGGCCATAACGCGCAATGGCGCCTCGGTCAATGTTGATGGTAAGGTACTGCTGGCCACCGACGCGGTCGACGCGCGTGTCCTGCGTGCCTCGGATTCCGGTCGCCACCCGGGCGATCTCATTCGCCTTCTCGACAAGAGTGTCCAGGTCATCGCCGAATAGCATCACCGCCACATCGGCCCGAACACCGGAGACCATCTCGTCCACGCGGTCGCTAATGGGTTGCGACATGACCAGATTGATTCCAGGCAGCGCCGCCAGACGGGCGCGAATCTGCTCGGCAATTGTGTCCTGGGTCATGCCGCGGGGCCGCTTATTGAAAGGGGTCAGGGATGCCAGCACGTCGGCCTCATTCGGACCCGCGGGATCGGCAGGCGACTCACCGCGCCCCAGGCGCGAAACCACGTTGTCAACGCCGGGAACCTGCATCATCAGACGCTGCATCTCCCGTTCCATCTTGAGCGATTCCTCGAGCGAAATATTTGGCACCCGGTCCGCATTGGGCGAGAGCGTGCCCTCTTGCATCTCCGGAATAAAAGATGTGCCGAGAAAAGGAAAAAGCGAGAGCGCGCCGCAGAAGGCGAGGACAACGGCGAGGACCGTGATTTTTCGATGTCCGAGAGCCCAATGCAAGACCCGGCTATAAGGCGCGCGCAGCCAGCGTACCAGCCGGGTGTCCTCTTCAGAACCGCCTTTCAGCAGATAGGAAGACAGGACCGGCGAAAGAGTCAGCGAGAGCACCAGGGAGATCGCGAGCGCGATGGCAATGGTGTATGCCAGCGGCGCAAACAGTTTGCCTTCCATGCCCTGCAGTGTCATCAGCGGCAGAAACACCAGGATGATGATGGTCACGCCAAACAGCGTTGGGGTCGCCACCTCCTGCACCGCGGTAAGCACCACGTGCAGCTTGGCGAATTTGTCTTCCGGATGATGATCGTGCCGGGCATGGCTGAGCCTGGTGAAGATATTTTCCACCACCACCACGGAGCCGTCCACCATCAGTCCGATTGCGATGGCAAGCCCTCCGAGCGACATCAGATTGGCGGACAGACCGATACGATTCATGACCAGGAAGGTGAGCAGCGGCGTCAGCACAAGATTGGCGCTGACAATGAGGCTGGAGCGCAAATCGCCGAGGAACAAAAACAGCACGATGACAACAAAGATGATGCCTTCGCCAAGTACTTCCGTTACGGTATGGATGGCGGCATCCACCAGTTGCGAGCGGTCGTAATAGGGAACGATCTGCAGACCCCCGGGAATCATGTTCCTTCTGTTAATCTCGGCGACCCGCTCTTTCACGCGGCTGACAATCTGCTTCGCGTTGCCGCCGCTGGTCATCAGTACCACGCCGCCCACAGCCTCGGTGTAGCCGTTCTTCATCATGGCGCCGGCGCGAACCTCTGTACCGATGCGGACGTCGCCCACATCGCGGACATACACCGGCGTGCCTTTACTTTCCTTGAGCACAATATTGCGGATGTCTTCCAGGCCGCCCAGCAGGCCGACGCTGCGAATCAGGTACTGCTCGGCATGCTGGCGCAAAATACCTCCGCCGGCGTTGGCATTGTTGCGAGCGAGCGCGTCGCGCACATCGTTAATGGTCAGCTTGTAGTAATACAGCTTCTGCGGGTCGACGAGAGTTTCGTACTGCTTGACAAACCCTCCCGTGGAGTTTATCTCCGCCACACCGGGGATGGAACGCAACAATGGGCGCACCACCCAGTCCTCCAGCGTGCGGCGCTCGATCAGTTGCTCGTGTGTGAGAGGACGTTTTTCAGCGCTTTCTCCCGGCATCTCCAGCGTGTATTGATAAACCTCTCCCAACGCATTGGTGATGGGGCCCAGCACGGGAGTGACTCCCACCGGCATGCGGTCGCGCAGCTCGGAAAGCCGCTCTGAAACCATCTGTCGCTCGCGGTACAGGTCGCTCTCGTCGGTAAAAACGAGCGTAATTAGAGACAGGCCTGGCTTGTTGAGCGAACGCATGTCCGTCATGCCGGGCAGACCTGTCATAGCGATTTCGATTGGGATGGTGACGAACCGCTCAACCTCTTCAGGGGATTTCCCGGAAGCCTCGGTCGCAATCTGGACCTGGATGTTGGCGACGTCAGGGAATGCGTCGATGGACAGGTTCTGGGCTGCATTGATGCCAAAACCCACCAGGGCCACGGCGATGACAACCAGGATGAGCCTTTGCCGCAATGCGGCCGCGACGATGGAATGCAGCATCTAGCGGCCCCCTTTAATTGCGTTCTGCTTGCGTTGATTGTTCAGGTGAAACGCGCCATCGGTGATGATCCGTTCGCCCTGTTGAACACCGCTGAACACCACTCTTCGGTCGTTCTCCTCTTCCCCAAGAGTGATTTCACGCAAAACACATTTTCGTGGCCCGTCCTGTACGAACACATAATCTTTATTGCCTTCCCGCACGACCGCCGCGTCGGGCACCGTGAGTTTGCGGTCGGGGTGGCCGGTGAAGGTCATGCTGGCCAGCTCATCCGGCTTCAGCAATCCATTAGGATTC
>JAJYBW010000339.1 GCA_021778815.1 Acidobacteriota bacterium
GTCTTCGCGCTTGTTTGCGACACTCGATCCGAAGCTGCACCTGATTACGCTGCCGTCGCGACGGCGCATATTGTTGTCGGATACGGTGGGATTTATTCGAGCGTTGCCGCCGACCCTCGTGAAGGCGTTTCGCGCGACCCTGGAAGAAGTGCAGATGGCCGAGGTTCTGATCCACGTGATGGACGCTTCGAGTCCTTCAGTGGATGTGCATCGCCAGGAAGTAGAGAAAATTCTGCGCGATCTGGAAGTCGACAAAAAACCTCGGATCGAAGTGATGAACAAGATCGACCTTTTACCCGATGGTGAAAGCGTGAAGGGCAACGATAACATCGCTGTTTCCGCCCACGCCAAGACGGGACTGAGCGCGCTGCTGGCCGCGCTGGATAAGACGTTGGAATCCGACCCGCTGGAAGATCGGGAAATGGTGGTTGCGCAGAGTGAAGGCGGTGTGCTGGCTGCGCTGGATGCGGGCGCCATTATTCTGGATCGGACATTTCAGGGTGAGGACACCTACCTGCGCGTTCGCGGGCCGGCTTCACTATTGGGAAAGTATCGCCAATACTGGAAGAGTTGAATCCTTTGATGGTTACTGTGGAGAGGGCGGGAAGCGGGAAGATGAGCAGACCGAGTGCCCGAATGTTGGGCTACTATTCTGGGCACTCGGCTTGCCGGACCTAGGACCAGGTCCAAGGCTGTTAGCAACAGTGTAGGCCTCCTCGGGGCGAAGTCAACTGCCATCTGGGCAAATTTACGTTCGCACAGGTGAAATTGTTCGTATTGAAACATCGATAGGGTGATTTCAGACCCGAAACGGTGAAATCAGGCGTTGCTGGAGGTGCTTGCAGAATCGAAAACGGGCCGAGATTTTGGGCGCTGCTTCGAAATGGATTCCGCCGAATCGATTCTCATGAAAGAATGATTCCAGCATGTGAAACGTGACAGGAATTTCGTCTGCGCCGGTTTGACACCCCGGCAAACCCTTTGTTACAACTGAGTGTTCCATCAACAAACAAACCAACAATGAATCCATAAGATTCCCGCGTCGTACCGCTGCTGGCGAATCTGAAACCACGATGCACAATGAGTGACCTGTTACAACAGCTTGGAGGACTTGTGCTCGGCGCCGTGCCGACCATGTTGCTGTTTTTGGTCACGGTGGCAGCCTACCGCTTCCTGGTTCACACCCCGTTAACGAGAGTTCTGCAGGAACGTTACTCAAAAACGCAGGGAGCGATTGAGAACGCCGCCGCCGCAGTTGCCGCCGCAGAACAGAAGACAACCGAATATGAAGAGCGCTTGCGGACTGCGCGGGCAGAGATTCTGCGCGATCTTCACGAGCATCTGGAGAAAGTTCGACTGGAATCTGAGGTTGCTCTTTCTCAGGCACGGGCAGTTGCGCAGGAAAAAACGGTTGCGGCCATGGCTTCGATTGACGACAGCATGCAGGTAGCACGACAGGAATTGGATGGGTTGGTTGGCGAGCTTTCCGCGGAAATCCTGAAGCGAATTTTGCCTGCGGGTGCCGCATCTTCGCAGGAGCAAGCCGGATGATTTTCTCCGCGGTGACGTTGCGTTTGCAGACAAGAAATTCTTTCCGACTCCATGCTTTGATGGTGGTAATCTGCGGGTTGTCGCTGCTGTTCCTGGCGGTACCGCAAAGCCACGCCGCGCAGGCCACTCCTGCCGCACAAAGCGAAGTTTCTGCGCCATCCTCGACCAACGCGGCACAGACCAAGCGCCAGACTGAACGCAGGGAACAGATCGAGCAGAAGAAGATCGACAATCCCGAACCCGGCGACGAAGTGAATATCTACCGCCATTCGGCCACCGTGCAGAAGATTGCAAACATGTTCGGCACGTCGGTGGAAGTGATGTCCCGTTGGCTGGAGGGGCTGAACTTTCTGGTTGTGATGGCTTTCATCGTCTGGTTCCTGGCGCGGGTCATGCCCAAGACGCTGCGTGCCCGAACGGAGCGAATCCAAAGAGAGCTACAGCAGGCGCGTACGGTGACTGAGGACGCAAACCGTCGGCTGGCCGGCGTGGAAGAGCGGCTGGCGCGTTTGGATACAGAAATCAACGGCATTAAAACGCAGGCGCAACAGGATGCTGTGGAGAAAGAGAAGCAGATGCGTGCCGCGCTGGAGCAGGAAAAACAGTCAATTGTCGATTCCTCCACACAGGAAATTGCAGCGGCCAGCAGCAAGGCGCAAAGCCAGCTGAAACGTATGACTGCGGAACTGGCGATTGAACGCGCGAAGCATAAGATTGCCGTGTCGGCAGAAGCTGACCGTTCCCTGGTGGAAACTTTCCTGGTTGACCTGGACAAAGAACGCCGCAGCGGGGTGAATTAATGGACGCCTTTTCGCTGCAATATGCTCACGCCCTGGCCGATGTGGTGATGGCCGATAAGCTGGACAAAAAGGAAATTGATCGTCAGCTGGAAGATTTTCAGTCGACCTGGACCGACAGCCGCCAGCTGCGAGAAGTCTTCCAGAACCCTTCCATTCAACTGGAGACAAAGCTGAAGGTTCTGGATGCGATGGTGCAGCGAATTGGCATGCTGAAGCAGGTGCGGAATTTTGTCGCCTTGCTGCTGCAGAACGATCGCATCCATGCCGTCGAATCGATTACCAGTGACTACCGTAACGAAATCAATCGTCGGCTGCATATCAGCGAAGCGGAGATCACCAGCGTTCGCGAACTGAATCCAGAAGAAAAATCAAAGATTGAAGCTAAAGCATCGGTTCTGGCCGGGCTCGAGATACGCCCCATCTACAAGCAGGATGCATCGCTGCTGGGAGGCGTGGTCTTGCGCATCGGCGACACCGTTTATGATGGCTCCGTTCGCGGCAGGCTGGAAGAGCTGCGCGAAAAGATGATGGCAGATTAACTAACCCACTATTTAGAACCTGAACTGGAAGCAGAATGGCGCAGATTAAAGCAGACGAAATTTCGCAGTTACTTCGGGAGCAAATTGACAACTTCGAGTCGCGGGTTCGCGTCGACGAAGTGGGCACGATCATCTCCCTGGGCGACGGAATTGCCCGCATACACGGCCTGGACAAGGTGATGGCCGGCGAGATGCTGGAGTTCCCCCATGGCGTTGGCGGACTGGCGATGAACCTGGACGAAGACCAGGTGGGCGCGGTGCTGATGGGCGACTATACCGAGATCAGCGAAGGCAACCAGGTCAAGCGTACCGGCAAGATTATGAGCGTGCCTGTTGGCGACGCCATGATTGGCCGTGTGGTGAATGCGCTGGGCCAGCCGATCGACGACAAGGGTCCCATTGCGACGGATCAGTTTCTGCCGGTGGAGCGACTCGCTCCGGGCGTGATCGATCGTCAACCGGTACGGGAGCCGATGCTGACCGGAATCAAGGCGATTGACGCCATGATTCCGATTGGCCGTGGGCAGCGCGAGTTGATCATTGGCGATCGTCAGACCGGTAAAACGGCGGTGGTGCTCGACACCATCATCAACAACGCAAAAAATAATTTGATCTGCGTGTACTGCGCGATTGGACAGAAGCGCTCGTCCGTAGCACAGGTAGTACAGACGCTGACCGATCATGGTGCGATGGCCTACACCATTGTTGTGGTGGCTTCTGCTTCAGAGCCGGCGCCGATGCAATATATTGCGCCCTATGCGGCGACTGCGATCGGCGAATACTTCCGCGACTCGGGCCGGCACGCGCTGGTGATCTACGACGATTTGTCCAAGCACGCCGTCTCCTATCGCGAAATTTCTTTGCTGCTGCGCCGTCCGCCAGGGCGAGAGGCGTATCCGGGCGACGTGTTCTATCTCCACTCGCGACTGCTGGAGCGTTCCTCTAAGCTGAGCGACAAGTTGGGCGGCGGATCGCTGACCGCGCTGCCGATTATTGAAACCCAGGCGGGTGATGTCTCGGCCTACATTCCAACCAACGTGATTTCAATTACGGACGGGCAGATTTTCCTGGAGACGGATCTATTCAACTCTGGAATCCGCCCAGCAGTGAACGTCGGTCTGTCAGTCAGCCGTGTCGGTTTCTCTGCGGCAGCCAA
>JAJYBW010000340.1 GCA_021778815.1 Acidobacteriota bacterium
CAGAAACCAACCGCGCGGAACGGAGAATTGCAGAATCTGATCCAGGGTCACGCCGCTTTCGCAGCGCAGCAGGCCGGTGGCCGCTTCAAAGTGGAGAAAGCGATCGAGCCCGCGCGTGGAAAGCATCGTTCCGCCTTCCAGCAGGCCGACGTCACCGTAACTGCGGCCCAT
This sequence comes from Acidobacteriota bacterium, assembly GCA_021778815.1. GTDB lineage: Bacteria > Acidobacteriota > Terriglobia > Terriglobales > Acidobacteriaceae > JAKAAZ01. Next base: position 172 of record JAJYBW010000340.1, read on the forward strand.
TCCCACGGCCAGAACGGAAGGCGGAAGGCGCGTTCCCCGGGGATAATCATCGGTCCAGAACAACGGTTCCACGCGAACATCCAGCTTGGGATAGCGGCCCCACGATTCAAACACCGGCGCTTTCGATGGCATTGTCATTGACTCCAGTTATATCGAAGCGGAGAGGGCAATCAGAAAAATCGCCACACCGGCCAGCAAACTGGCTCGGTCTGTCAACGCGAAAATCACGGGGTCCTCATGCATTTGTCCGCGCGAAGCGCGCAGCCAGACGCGGCTCATCCACCAGATCAGCAGCGGCGTCAGCAGCCACAACCGCTGGGGATGGTGATAGAGATTCCGCACCTCAGGATTATTGATGTAAAGAGTGAACACCACGATCGAAGCAAAGGCGCTGCCCGTGCCGAAGGCCCGCAATTGCTCCAAATCGTGCACCAGGTAACCGCGGCCATTGCTGGGCGCCACCCCGCGAGCGCGAAGATTTTCCAGTTCGCTGAAGCGCTTGACCAGGGCCAGGCTGAAGAAGAAAAAGATGGAGAATCCCGCCATCCAGTCAGAGACTGGAACTCTTGCCGCGGCCGCGCCGGCGAGGATGCGCAGCGTGTACAGAGCGGACAGGATGATGACATCGACGATGACAACGCGCTTGAAGTAGAGCGAGTAGGCGAGCGTGACAACGCAATAGACAAGCAACCAGAATGTGAACTTGGGAGCCATCGGCAGCGAGATCGCCACACCCGCGGCGAACAGAAGGGCCGCCACGCAGATGCCGGCAAGCACGGAAAGGTCTCCAGCAGCGAACGGCCGGCGGCGCTTGCGCGGGTGGACTCGATCGGCGGCCAGGTCCAGAACATCGTTCACGATATAGGTGCTGGAGGCGACCAGGCTGAAGCTGAGAAATGCCACCGCCGACTGCAGCAGCATGTTCATCTTTAACGCATGCGCCAGGATCAGCGGCAAAAAGATCAAGACGTTCTTGGCCCACTGATGCACTCGCAGCGCTCGCCAGATAGATTGCAAGCCGGAGGCGCGATCCTGAAAGACCTGCTGCACGGGAATTTTCTTGCGCTGCAATAGACCCTGCAGCCCCGGGGTCGGGTTGGCCAGCATCGCACCTTTCGCTGCGCCCAGCAGAGGTAGATCTTTGCGGCTGTTGCCGACATACGCGAAACCGTCGCGACCGAAGTGCGATTCCAGCAGACGCAACTTCGCTCCGCCCGTCAGATTGGTGACGCCATCGCTGGAGAAAACGCCGTCAAACAGCCCAAGGTGCTGCGCCACTTCTTTTGCCAAATGCTGATCGGCACCGGTGGAAAGATAGAGCGGCCGCCCGGAAGCTGCCTGTTCCCGCAGGTAGACGATTAAAGCCTCGTTGTAAGGAAGATGCGCGGCATCGAGCGGGGCGCGGGCTGACACTTCCTGCTTGAACCGGGCCTTGCCACCGAGCAGCCAGCCGGGCAGGCGCAACAAATCCCATGGATGGGTTCGAGCCAGCACACAGAGCGAGTCGGCCAGCGTATCCGACTTGACCAGGGTGCCATCCAGATCGACACAGAGAGGCAGCATCGTCAGTGGCGAACTATTTTGGGACATCTCGCCACCACTGAAAACTGCGTCCGTCGCGATCGATTCGCTGCCGGAGTTGGCTGCCTTCGACGTGCGATCGGCGCTGATGTTTGCTCGACCTTCTGCGGCCATTCCTGCGGGCTCCAATAGCTCCACGTTATACAGCGTTCATTGTGTGTCCGAATTTGATTTGATGCTACAACACTTCGGCCCGCCGTACGGCTGCGACGCATGGAACCTTGCGTGGCAAAGAAGTCTACGATGCGGTACGCGGCACAACCATGCAGGTTGCATTCTGCGCGACCCATCTACCCCTTGATATCTTTAGTATGTACATGGAAATTTTCAGGCAATAGCGGAATTGACGAAATCGTCGGTTCGAATTGCTTGCACGATTCTCTGCAAGGGAAAAGATTCACCAGAAGGGTGGCAATTGTGACTACAGTATTGACAGCAGCGAAGCTACTGACTCCGCTGACAGAAATCGAAGCACCGCAGGTCACCATCGAAGATGGTCTGATCACCAGCATTGAGTCTCAAGGCGCACTGGCGGTGCCGGAGGGAGCGCAGCATCTCGACTTCCCTGACGCCACATTGGTTCCGGGATATTTCGACGTCCACATCCACGGCGCGATGGGGCACAATGCGATGGAGGGCACCGACGAAGCGTTCGATGCCATTGGAAAATTTCTCGCCACCTGCGGGGTCGCGGCCTACCTGCCGACAACTGTCACCGCTCCCATCGATATGACGCTGCGCGCGCTGGAAGGCATGGCGCAACAAATTGAGCGCGCCAACGCGGCATCTGGTAGTTTTTCGGGCGGCGCGAAACCGCTGGGTATTCACCTGGAAGGACCGTTTTTATCCCACAGCAAACGCGGCGTGCAGCCGGCAGAATACCTGCAGCCGCCGTCGATTGAATTGCTGCAGCGATTCTGGGAGGCATCGGGTGGACACATTGTTCTGATGACTGTCGCGCCGGAATTGCCCGGAGCCATCGCCCTGATCCAGGAAGCGGTTCGGCTTGGCATTCGCGTCAGCCTGGGGCACAGCAACGCGACAACTCCCGAAGCCGAGGCCGGCGTTGCCGCGGGAGCCGTCAGCGCCACCCACACCTTCAATGCGATGCGCCCACTCGACCATCGCGAACCCGGCCTGCTGGGAGTTGTGCTGGACGAAGCCCATCTGTACGCGGAATTAATCTGCGACGGCATTCACGTCGATCCGCTGCTGGTGCGCTTGTTTCACAAAGCCAAGACGCCCGACCGAGGCCTCCTGGTCACCGACGCGATTGCCGCCACGGGAATGCCCGACGGCGTCTACAAGCTGGGCACCATGGACGTCACCGTGGCCAACGGCAAGTGCATGTTTGAAGGCAAGCTGGCGGGCAGCGTGTTGACGATGGACCGCGCAGTTCGCAACTTCGTGAAGTTCACCAAGGCAACGTATGGAGTCGCGGCCCACTATGCCTCGGCAAATCCCGCCCACATGACCGGCTTCAACGAAACGTATGGTGAACTCGCTCCCGGTCGCAGGGCCGACATCACCGTGCTGACTCCTGCGGGAGAGATTCGCAGCATTCTTCTCAACGGGCAGGTTGTTTCCGGTTAGAACGCCTGGCAGTCTGCGAAAAAACCAAGCGTTGTATCAGGGTACGAGTTTAGCCGTGTCCTGATTGGGCCGGTATAAAACGCGGGCTTCCGCAGTCGGTTTCATACCTTCCTTCCTTGAATTGCCGGTAGGCTGGCGGCCGCGATGGATTGTCCCACGCGGCGATTGGCTTCATCGGGCAGCGCGATGGAAATGCGGGAGGCAAGCTCCGGAAAATCCGCGCGCAGCACCTCGAGGCTTCGTTGCAGAATGATTTCGCCTCCCAATCCTGTCGTCACCCTGCCCAGGATCAGCACGTGCTTCAGTTCGTAGAAATCGGCGTAGTGCGCAACGGCGTAGCCGAGTGCGATGCCGATGGTTTCATACACCTGCCTGGCCAGCGGATCGCCTGCGGCCATCTTCTTTTGTAGAACAATCAGACGTTCCGGCAGCGGCATATCCGGCGGAAACTCCATACCGGCACCGCAAGCGATGCGGTTCGAACCCTGCTGCGAGAAAAACTGAGCGCCGCAACCGGTGTCGCCCGACCACTCTTCGATGGGCCCGTCGGGTCGATAATCGACGGGAGCGAACGCCAGTTCATTCAGCCAACTGGTGATGTTGCCTGCGTGGTCGGCATAGCCGACGGCCGTGCTCGAACCGAGCGCGATGCCGAGCACGGGGTTGTCCTTCAGTGACATGGAGCCCGCGAGTGC
>JAJYBW010000341.1 GCA_021778815.1 Acidobacteriota bacterium
AATCTGGAATTGACCGGGGCCGCATCGCTGCTGGTCCGCGGCAAATCGGGCATAGGCAAAACCACCCTGCTGCGCGCCATCGCCGGCCTGTGGCCCTACGCCGAGGGCAAGGTCGTCCGGCCCAGCGACCAGGCATCGCTGTTCCTGCCGCAGAAACCTTACCTGCCGCTGGGCACGCTGCGCACGGCCTTGTTCTATCCCGCCGCCGCGCAAACCGACGGCCAGGCCGCCGAGATACTGCGCCAATGCCATCTCGGCCATCTGGTGGCGCGCCTCGACGAGGAGCAGGACTGGTCGCGCATATTGTCGCTCGGCGAGCAGCAGCGCCTGGCGATCGGCCGCGCCCTGCTGAACCGTCCGCAAGTGGTGTTCCTCGACGAAGCCAGTTCCGCCATGGACGAGGGACTGGAGCTGGCGATGTATCGATTGCTGCGCACATCCCTGCCGCGAGCCATCCTGGTCAGCGTCGGCCACCGAGGCAGCCTGCTGGAGTTTCACTCGCAGATCCTGGAGCTGCTGGGCGAGGGCGAATGGCGCCTGCGCGATGTCCGCTGAACCGCCGATCGACATTGCCGGGTCTCGCCCCGGCGGGCGAGTCTTGTCCCGCGACAAGAAAGTGAGCAAACGAGTTTGCCAACTGAAGCGCCCCACTGCCCCGGCCTGCGGCTACCCTCGCGCCAGGCCGCCAGCCCTGCCGGCCGCTAAACTCGCTGCGCTCAGACGACGCGGCCGGACGGCCCGGGTCTGACATTCAGTTGGCCCTTTTCGAGCGCCAAGTGCAACTCGTTGGTCAGTGCCTTTTTTCCTTAAGCTCTTCCTGCATGCTTCGGGTGAAATAGCTGAAGCCATTCCGCCCACCTTGTTTCGCCGCATACATCGCCTGATCGGCATGCTTCAAGAGATTCTCGATACTCTCGGCATCCAGGGGATAGAGCGCTATACCAATACTGCAGGAAATATGACTTATATCCCCATCCCCAAGATCGAATGGCAGCGCGAGGTCGTGGACCACTTTCTGTACAACCCGTTCTATGCTGGAAATTTCGCCATATTCCGGGAGGATGATGGTGAATTCGTCCCCGCCGAGACGCGCGAAGGTGTCAGTATCTCTGACATGTTGACGGATACGCTTGGCCACCTCAATCAGCAGCATATCGCCCTTGTTGTGCCCGAGCGTATCGTTTACCTCCTTGAATCGGTCCAGATCGATGAACAGCAGCGCGAGGGGGGACCCGTTTCGGGCCACCCGTTTGATATCCTGCTCAAGCCGGTCGCGGAACAGCCTCCGGTTGGGCAGCCCGGTCAGATGATCGTAATAGGCAAGCTGCTGGATCTGTGCCTCCGATATCTTCCGCTCGGTGATGTCCAGGATCGAGCCGACATAATTTGTGACGCGTCCGTCATCATCTTTCACCGCTGTGATCGTCAATTGCGCCGGGAAGATTTCCCCTATTTTGCGCCTGTTCCAGATCTCCCCAGACCAGAAACCGTCTTTCCTGATGGTGTTCCACATCGACTCGTAGAAGTCCTTGTTCATCCTGCCGGACTGCAAGACGCGCGAGTTTTTGCCGATGACATCAGCAGCCGGATAACCCGTAATATGGGTGAATGCCTCATTCACCCGCAGAATATTGCCATCGGCATTGGTCACCATCATGCCTTCCTGGGATTCGAAAGTAATGGCGGCGATTCTCAATGTGTTTTCGAAATCTTTCAGGGTGGTAATGTCATAGAACCAGCCGAGGACAGCTTCCACATCCATGTACTGCATGGGCATGTAACTGGCCAGCACCCAAACGATGTTTCCTTTGACAAGGAGCTCGACCTGCCGATTCGTGACGCTTTCGCCGCGGGCGGTCGCCTCAATAATCTCGTCATACTCTTCGGGATACACATAATAATTTCTGGGATCATCTTCGATGGGATTCGGATTTTCGATGATATCTGCGTAGCTCGCATTGCAGAACATGAGCTCCCGTCCTTGCTTGGTGGCAATATGTACGGAAATCGGGCTTGCATTGAGTATTTTCTTCAAGCGCATCTCGCTTGCTTTCAATTCCTCCTCTGCATGCCTGCGCTCGGTAATATCGATACCGATGGTGATCAATGAATGAGCCTCGCCCAATTCATCAGTCAAGATTGAATTGGACCAGCTGATCAGGCGCTTGCCGCCATGTTTGTCAATCCAGTGATTTTCAAACTGGGAATGGACATTGCCTACCGCTACCATTGCCGCTTCGAATACTTCTTCCACGCCGCTACGCTCTTCAGGCGACAGGAAATGTTTCCAGAAATAAGGCTTTCCTCTGACCTCCTCGAAGCTGTAGCCGCTCAATTCCTCTGCCGTCCTGTTGAAGCTGACAATGGCTCCCGTATGATCGACGACCATGATGACGGGGCCGGCAAGCTTCAGGATCGAAGCATTCAGGTTGTGCTCCTGCTGAAGGCTGGATTCCAGTTGCTTTCTTTCGGTGATGTCCACCTGGTGTGAGATCAGCAAGGTACCCAATTCAGGGTCCTGGAAACTAGAAACATTGGCAACCGTCCACAGATCAGAGCCGTCTTTCTTGCGATTCCAGATTTCTCCTGACCACCTTCCGTCTCTTTCCAGAGCAGACATGATTTCTGCGGCGGTTTCCTCAGGGGACTTTTTCGTTGGTGCATTGACGATGGAAACGGATTTACCCAGCAATTCGCCAGGGGCATATCCGAACATGCCTTCGAATTGCGTGTTGGTGTAGTAGAACGTGCCGTCAAGCTTAACCAGGGCAATCCCCGCCGCAGCATTCTTGACTATCTCGCCTTGGAGGTGGAGCAAAGCTTCAGAATGTTTGCGCCAGGTAATATCCTGCGCGGTTGCAACCCTAAAAACAGGCTTCCCACTTTGGTCACGAACGGTTGCCAGATCGACCTGAACAGGAAAAGTGGAGCCACCTTTGTGCACCAAGCGGCTTTCATATCTTGAAACATCATGGTCGAGAACCTTGGTGAGTTCCTGAAGGACCTGCGCCCTTTCCGCTTCTGGGTAAAGATCGAGAATCGGCTTGCCAATCAGTTCCTCATTGCTATATCCGAGCATATTGGCAAACGCCGGGTTGGTTTCAATGATCGTGTTTGTGTTCACATCGCCAAGGGCAATACCCAGTGCGGCATGGTTAAATGCATCAGACCATTTGGTGACCAGTTGCTCACCCATCTTTTGATCGGTGATGTCGCTGATGACCCCGGTCCACAGACTGCCTCCATCAGCTTCGGGCGTGGGGTCTGCCTTGATCTGAATCCAGCGCACCTCTCCATGAACCATGAACCGCCCTGTCCAATCGAAGGAAGTCAGCGATTCGCGCGCTTCTCGGTTGACCTGATTCAGGGACTCGATATCGTCCGGATGAACGATGTCGAAGGTGCATCGGTAATCTGAGAGAATGGCATCAGATTCAAGTCCGAGCAAACTGCAAAAGGGCTGGTTCACATACTCGAAACCCATCGACCCGTCCGCATTGTGACGCCAGATGTACACGCCAACTGGAATGGAATTCAGGATGCTTTCGTACAGTGAACCGATGCCTTCAATTTTTAGCGGTGGCTTATTCAAGACACGGATTTCCTAAGTATTTGCTGTTACTGAATATTCTAACATTTTCATGACACTTAACGTGGAGGTCACCGGCGCTGCGCGGTGCGGTGGTCCCGGTAGCTTGGGCAGCCACCGGAGTGGCATAAATTAAGGCTGGTGCCGGACAGTCGCCACGCCAGCACTTTCCACGTCGCCCAGTCCAGAATGGCACACAAGTGCAGGAAGCCGTGCCGCATGCGAATGTAGGTGATATCGGTAGCCCAGACTTGATACGGCCGGTCGATCACCAAGCCGCGCAGCAGGTACGGATAGACCTAGTGCTCCGGACGCGGCTTGCTGGTGTTCGGCTTCGTCCCGACGGCCCACAATCCCAGCTCCCTCATCAGATCACGAATGCGTCGGCGGCCAACCTGTATCCCTTAGCGCTTGAGCATGACTTGCAGACGCCGGCTGCCT
>JAJYBW010000342.1 GCA_021778815.1 Acidobacteriota bacterium
GGTGCCAAACGCAGTGCTGCGAAAAGAGGTCGAGCGTTCGATCGAGGGCAAGCTGATTCTCTCCAGCTATGCCAGGGGTTGGAACTTTTCCGAAAACATGATCGCGGAAAAAGTTGTGAGCGGAAACGATCCCTGGGAATTTGGTTATGCCCTGGCGGCGTCTCGTTCCCTGGGCCTGGTGGGGAGCGCGAAGCCGTGTGTGATTTGCCGCCAGAACATTGCCGCGGGTGCGGAGTTATTTGGAGCGCTTGGAACGCGCTACACATTCGGGCTCAAGCAAACCGAACAATACGCCGGACCCACGATCGCGCTGAATACCCCGCAAGGGTGGACGTACAAATTCTCTCCCGAGTTCGGACTGAATGACAATTCTGTTGGCGTTTTATGGCGCTTTGGTGCGTCGTATGAGATCCAGCAATTTCGCGATTGGTTTCGGAGGAAGAGATGAAAAGTAAAAATTGGATTTTGGCGATTTTGCTGACGACCTCCGCATTGTGCTTCGCGAAGGCCACGAATCAATGGTTGAAGAAGGTGCCGCAGGCCGACCGCAACCGCGTCAATCCCTACGCAGGGAAGCCGGAGGCCGTAGCTGCGGGTGCAATCCTGTTCCACAATAACTGTGCGCAATGCCATGGCAACGATGCAGCCGGCAAGTTTTCGCGCCCCAGTCTCAGAACGGAAGAGGTACGAAACGCGACCGATGGTGAGTTGGCGTGGTTGTTGAAGAGCGGCGATGTCTACCGCGGCATGCCGCGCTGGAGCGGTCTACCGGAGCAGGAACGCTGGCAGATCATCGCCTACATGCGCACCCTGGGCCCATCGTCATTCCCGGAGGGGCAGAAATGACGCCTCTGCGAAGAATGCTGCATGGTTTGCTGGTGTTGATTGGAAGTGGATTGTTGTTCGCGGGCGCTATCGCAGGCTGCGGATCGGGTCAGGCTCCCGCAGCGCCAAAAGAAAAAGATGCGACACCGCCCGCGGATTCGATTGGCGAGGCATTATTTCTCGATACTCGCTTCGGGCAATTCTTCGCCGTGAATGCGACCGGCGTCAACACTCCGCTTGCCAGCGGCGATCCTGTCGTTGCGGAAGTGCAGACCACCAATGGACCCCTGCCTGGCCCATTCGCCGGTCAGGCGATGAACTGCCGATCCTGCCACTTTGTGACGGAGTTTCAAGGCGTCAGCGGCGCGGGCAATCGTACTTACGCCGACTTCACCACGCGCAGTCCGATTCCCCGGAAAATGCCGAACGGGTTTGATCACACGCCGCGCAATGCCATGCAGATCGTTGGATCCTTCACCAGTCGCTCCGGTTCGTTGTTCCTGCATTTCGATGGTGAGTTCGCCACTGGAGAGGATTTAGTCATCGGCACGCTCACTGGGCCCGAGTTCGGCTGGTTTCCATCGCAGTACAACGAGGCTGTTGCGCACATTGCGCAGGTGATTCGCCAGGATAACGGCAGCAGCCAGCTTGCCGCTGACCGTCTGAACGGGCTGAGTTATGCAGTCCTTTTCAAGGGAACCGATCCAAGAATTCCAAGTGACCTGCTGTTGCCTCCGTCGCAGCGCATCGATGTATCCACCGCAACCGATGCGCAAGTAGTGAATGAGGTGGCGCTCTGCATCACGACTTACATGCAGGACCTCCTGTTCCAGCGCGATGCGTACAAGCGATACATCGGTTCCCCATATGATAATTTTCTGCGCGTGAATCATCTGCCTGCAGCCCCGCTCGCCGGCCAGTCGAAGTCGGCATACAACCAGGAACTCTACCAGCAGGTGCTGGCGCTGAAAAATCCGATTTACATCACACCGGCGGATGGTTCTTTCAAATATCAGACGCAGGCGTTCAAATTTGGCGCGCTGGAACTGCAGGGCTTGAAGATCTTTCTGGCATCCGCGGCCGCGGGCGCGACCAATGCACACGCAGGGAATTGCGCCGCATGTCACCAGGCGCCGGACTTTTCTGATTTTGTTTTCCACAATAATGGTGTTTCGCAGCAAGAGTACGACGCTGCGAATGGCGCTGGCGCATTCATCAATCTTTTTGTCCCGACCAATCCGCAGCGGCTGGCGAACTTCGATGCGTACCTGCCGCCTTCGCCCAATCACCCGAACGCGTCTGAAGCGATGCGCCATGCGGCGGAAGCAGGACAGCCGCAATTTTCCGACCTTGGATTGTGGAATGTCTATCTCAATCCGGATATGCCAAATCCGCAGGCCAATCTGAAAGGATTTGTCTGCGCGCCAGGCAAAGATTGCTCTGTCGATCAGGGGCTGGCCTCGACCCTTGCACAATTCAAAACGCCGGTGCTGCGAGATCTCGACGACTCCGCACCGTACTTTCACAATGGCAGCGCTGAGACGTTTACAGATGTCGTGAATCACTACATCGCGATGTCAGCGCAGGCGCATCAAAGCGAAATGCGGAATGCTCCCTCGGAGTTTGCGAATATGTCGCTTAGCCAGGATGACGTGGCGCCACTCGTGGCATTTCTGCAATCGCTGACCGAGGACTACGACGACACCTAGCCTCGCTTCCGACGAGTCTTACGTTGCGATAAATTGATTGCATGTGCGGGCGCTACGTTCGACGGTCAGACAAGCAGCGGATCGCAGAATATTTCCGCACCGGTGAAACTGTGTTTGATCTTCCGCCGGATTACAACGTGGCCCCGACAACATTTCAACCGATTATTCGGCTGAGCGTATCCACCGGAGAACGCAAAATCGCAATGATGCGATGGGGACTCGTACCCAGCTGGCACAAAGATCCAAAACATCTCGGCGTATCTGCCATAAACGCGCAGGCAGAGTCGCTGATGGAGAAGCCGATGTGGCGGCGAGCCTTGCAGAAACGTCGCTGCCTGGTGCCGGCGGATGCTTTCTACGAGTGGCAGAAACTCGACGCAAAGACCAAGCAGCCCTATGCATTTGCCATGAAGAGTGGCAACCCATTTGCTTTTGCCGGTCTGTGGGAGCGCTGGATGGCGCCGGATGGAAAGCCGCTCGACAGTTTTGCCATCATCACCACAGATCCCAACGAAGTAACGGCCAAGGTACACACTCGCATGCCGGTGATTGTGGAGCCGCAGGATTACGCGCGATGGTTGAACGTTGAAGAGGAAGCCCGCCCACCCGTCGACCTGCTTCGACCCTACGATGCCAACGCGATGAAGGCGTGGAAGGTGACGAGCGCGGTTGGCAACGTCCGAAACAATGATCCGTCACTATGTGTTCAAGTACCGTAATTGCATTCGTGGGAGCGGCGCCGGAAGCTTCGCTCGGCCGAAATGAACGACCTACACAACCGCATTGCGCGCGATCACCTCGCGGTAAAACTCTGCGCTCAGTTTGGGCGTTCGTTTTTCTGTTTTGAAATCGACATAATTAATCCCGAAGCGGCGCTGATATCCGTCCGACCACTCGTAGTTATCCAGGAGACTGCATAGAAAATATCCGCGCACAGGCATGCCGTCGGCAACGGCCCGCTGAAGATGCATCAGGTAATTGCGCAGATACATGACGCGGCCCACGTCAAGGATTTTCCCTTCGGGCGCCGCGGTTCCGAACAACTTCAACAAACTTCGACGCGAAAAGAAATTGGGCACGGGGATTCGACCCACCTCGATGGAAAACTTGAGAACGCCGCTATGGTGGGCGAGGCGGGAATCGAACCCACAACCCCCGGCTTAGAAGGCCGGTGCTCTATCCGATTGAGCTACTCGCCCAGACGCGCGTCTGCGGCCACACGCGTGGCTTCGCTCTATTGTAGCGTTCCAGCTTGCCGGGTAAGAATGGAGAACCAGCTACATCAATTACTTTTCTGTACCCATAGCTGCGGGACTGGCTTCTCCGTGGAGGGGTACGCCCATCTTTTCGGCGACGATCTCTTCCATCTTCCCGGCGACGTCCTCGGCGATCGGTGTTGCGCCGGCGCCGAATTTTTCGGTGGCCGCTTCGACTACCTTTTCTTTTGCAGAATCGAGAAC
>JAJYBW010000343.1 GCA_021778815.1 Acidobacteriota bacterium
AGGTGAAATCCTGATCGAGAAATGCCTCGTCGGAGAAGTTGACGACGAAGGCTTCATCCTGCGGATTGGAAGCCTGAATCAGATCAATGGCGGCGCGATTGACCGCGGCTCGTTTCTGCGCCATGGAACCGGAGTTGTCGACCAGGATCGCCAGCGACACCGGAACATCTTCCTGCCCGAAGGAAGAAATGGTCTGCTGCACATTGTTTTCGTAGACGGTGAAATCCTGTTTCTGCAGGCTGGTCACAAATTGCTGGTGGCTGTCGACCACAGTGGCGTAAAGGACCACTTCAGTGACAGAGGTCTTGAAGGTAAAGGGCTGGTTCTGTCCAGAGCGTACGGCTGTCTGGGGAGAGGCGGCGGTTCCGGGCGCATTTTGCGCAGAGTTGTTCGGAGTCTGCTGAGAGACTGCAGCGCAGACGCCCAGCGATAGGAAGGCAGCGGTGGCCAGGAGCGGTGCAAGGTAGAACGTCTTTGTGTTGCGAACCGGCATACGATCCCTTATGCAAGAAGCTGCTACTCGTGGCTCACAGAGTCTTAGGATGCACTGTAACAAAGCCTCGCGGAGATGGTGGAATTCGCTCGCAAGCCTTCTTCCACCATAGTCTTATGTCTGCGCTTCATGGGCAAGCGTCTCATGGGTCGGATTCGAGTTTGTTTTCATGTGCTGAGCCGCCTGTTCCACAAGGAGGCAGCCACCCGCTGCGATAGAATCGGGAATAACAGAGTCGCACATCAATCGCTCGCATAGGCGAGTTGCGCCTGAACTGACAGGAGTTCGCCCTTACCATGGCTCGCATTTATCCTTTTCGCGCTTTCCGCTACAACCCCGGTCTGGTCCACGCTGAAGACGTGGTGACCCAGCCGTACGACAAGATTTCGCCTGCCATGCAGCAGTCGTATTACCAGCGCAGCCCATACAACCTCGTGCGCGTAATTCTTGGACTGCCGGAATTGTTCGATTCCGAAGACAACAATGTTTATACGCGGGCGGCTGAAAACCTGACGGAGTGGCGCAAAGAAGGCATTCTGAGCCAGGACAGTGAAGCGGCAATTTATGCCTACAGCCAGCGCTATGAAGTTCCGGGCGCACCGGGTACGACAGAGGAGCGGCGAGGTTTTATTGCCTTGGGTGAGCTGGTCGACTATAGCCAGGGAATCGTATTCCGGCATGAACGGACACTGGCCAAGCCGAAGTCTGACCGTCTGAACCTGCTGCGCGCAACCCGGGCGCACTTTGGCCAGATATTCATGCTGTATTCCGATCCCGGACTGACGGCGGAGCAGCTGTTGTTTTCCAATCCGCCGACTCCGGACATTGAAGTAACGGATGAATACGGCGTGCTGCATCGCGTCTGGAAAGTATCGGAACCGAGCAAGATCAACCTGCTGCTAAGCGCCATGCAGAACAAGAAGCTGATCATTGCGGATGGCCATCATCGCTATGAGACTGCGCTGAACTACAGTCGCGACCATGCGTCCCAGGCAGCGAGTGCGCCGACAGAGCGTCCCGCAGGAAACCTGCCGCAACCGCCGTATCCGGAGGCCGCCGCCATGATGACCTTTGTGAACATGGACTCCAAGGGACTCACGATTCTGCCCACGCATCGAGTGGTTTACGGATTAAAAGATTTCGATGCTGCAAAGTTTCTGAAGCGGGCTGCGGAGTATTTCGATGTCAGTCCGTTGTCGCCTACCCTGGATGTTCCAGAAATTCTGGGTAAGCTGGCCGAGGCGGGTAAAAGCGGCACCAGCTTTGTCGCAGTGACGCGGACGGGCAATCATCTGCTGACGGCAAAGAAGGCGGCCATCGAAACTCGTCTGACCGATCAGCCGGAACGGCAACGACGGCTGGACGTGGTGCAATTGCACTCCATCGTTCTCGAGGATGTGCTGGGAATTTCTGCGCAGGCGGTGTTGGATCAAGTGAATTTGCGCTATGTGCGCGAAGCTGGCGATGCGATGCAACAGGTGCGTGCGGGAGATGCGGACATTGCGTTCCTGATGAACCCGGTGACCCTGGACCAGCTGCGGGAAGTGGCATTTGCAGGGGATGTGATGCCGCAGAAGTCGACCGACTTTTATCCAAAACTGTTGAGCGGTCTGACCATCTATGCGTTGGATTAGCACGCGAAAGACGGCAACAAAACGGCGGGTACCGGGAGCGATGAGACCGCGAGGCGTCCGCTGGACAGGACTCTCCGATTGGGTGCCGATTGGACTTGTGTGCTTCTGCTGTCTTTGCCCAGCGCACGCACAACAGTCACAAACGCAGACAGGCACGCAGGCCGCTGCAACCCCACCTGCGACAACCTCCTCGCAGCCGCAACCTGCCTCGCAACCCACGGCGGTCCCAACGAACATTCCCGCGGCGACACAGGCGCGACCGACGGAGCTGCGGTTTCTTGTGCTGCTGGATCCCGCACACGGTGGCGCGGACACGGGCGCCATGCTGAACCCGACAACTCCAGAAAAGACGTATACGCTCGCGCTTGCCGAACAATTGCGCGCAGCTCTGAATGCGCACGGAATTCGCACCATCCTGACGCGTACCTCGGATATTGCACTCGACAATGACACGCGTGCGACGACTGCAAACCATTCCCACGCATCCGCATGCATCTCGCTGCATGCAACCTCGACTGGAAACGGCGTGCACCTGTTCACCTCTTCCCTGCCCGTGATGACAGAAGCTGATCCGAGGCGCGCGTTCTTGCCTTGGCAAACGGCGCAGGCTGCGTATGAAACCTCGAGCTTGCGTCTGGAATCAGATATGGATGCAGCCATGACGCAACTGCACATCCCGGTCTTGATTGCGCGAACGTCGATCCTGCCGCTGGACAGCATGGCGTGCCCGGCGGTGGACATCGAAGTCGCACCCGTAGACGCGACTACTCCCTTGAGTGACCGGGGCTATCAGCAGAAAGTTGTCGCCGCGCTGGAAGCGGCCCTGGTCGCATGGCGCGGTGACTGGAGGCAGCACCCTTGATCCCGCGCTACCAGAAAGTGATCTTATGGGTGCTGTTGGTCAGCTCCGTGCTGATGGCTGCCTACCTGATTCGGATGCGCGCGCGGGCACAGGACAGGCTGGCTGCAATTCCAGATTCTGCGCCAATGCCGATACCGGTGGAGGCGGCGCCGGTGCATGTGACGCTGCTGTTCGCGAATGACGAGGACGGATCGCTGGCGCCGATCGAACAGCGATTTGCGCTGCCGGCCGAGACCACCACTCGCGCGCGAACCCTACTCAATGATCTTTTCGCTGAGTACGCCAAGCGCGATTCGCCACATCCCCTGGCCCCGGTGGTTGCGGTGGATGACGTATTTCTGTTGCCTGTTCCGGAGTCGAATGCAGCGCATCCGCAACAGCTGGCGGTAATCAATCTGGATGGAAGTTTTGTCGCCCATCACCCTTCGGGCATTCTGGTAGAGAACCTGACGTTGCTTTCCATCCTGGGGACGCTGCATGCGAATTTTCCGCAAATTGCCCAGGTGAGGTTTCTAGTCGATGGACATGCGCGAGAAACGCTGGCGGGGCATGCCGATCTGAGCCGAACCTATTTGACCGCGAATGACGTTCCCGAAGCGGCCGGGTCGGATGCGCCCACTCCTCAAGGTGCGGACTCGCCTGCGAAGCAACCGGCGGAGAGCCAACCATGACAGGTTCAGACAAGATTCGCATCGGCGTGTTCGATTCTGGATTTGGTGGCTTGACCGTGCTGCGCGCGCTGCTGCCGCAAATCCCATCCGCGGAATTCTTCTATCTCGGCGATACGGCGCGATTGCCGTACGGCTCAAAATCGCAGGCCACGGTGGCGCGCTATGCCGTCGAGAGTGCGCAGTTGCTGGAATCCTATGGCGCGGATTATTTGGTGATTGCGTGCAACACCGCCAGTGCGTTGGCGCTGGATGCGATCAAGTCGGCAGCGCATGTGCCCGTGCTTGGAGTGATCGAGACGGGTGCCGATAGCGCTGCAGCTGCCAGTACAAC
>JAJYBW010000344.1 GCA_021778815.1 Acidobacteriota bacterium
CCAGTATGTTAGCTAGAGCCAACGGACGGCTGCGTCGAGGGTGGGCGCTTTTCGGCCTTCTGCTATCTACTGCCCTCGCAGACTCGATTATGAAACATCGGCATGGTGCGCGATGTCCCGTCCAAAACATGACCCAGTGAAACTGTGACAGGATAGTAAGGAATGTCGATTCCGCACGAACCGGCCCGCGGCGCTGCCGCATTTGCCTCCCGCGATTTTCGCCGCTATCAACTGGCACGGCTGCTCGTCATTATTGGCGCCGAGGCACAGGCGGTCGCGGTGTCTTGGCAAATTTATGCGATCACCCATCGAGCCATCGATCTTGGCTATGCCGGGCTGGCCCTGTTTCTGCCGGGAATTCTGTTCCTGCTGGTGAGCGGACATACAGCCGATCGCTATGACCGGCGGCACATCATTCTGGTTTGCTATGGCCTGCAATGCCTTTGCACGGGAACGCTATTTTATCTCTCGTGGATCGGCACCCAGAATGTCGCCGCTTTGTTTACCGTGTTGTTCCTGGTGGGTACTGGGCGTTCGTTCAGTGGGCCAGCAAGTTCGGCATTGCTGCCACACCTGGTGCCAAAGGGAGATTTCGTCAACGCCGTTTCCTGGGGCGCCTCGATCTTTCAACTGGCAAACTTTATAGGCCCGGCGCTGGGTGGATTGCTGTTCACCTTGCCGCTGGTGCGCTGGATACCGAGCCCGACTGGCAAACACCTGGTGGGTGGCGCTATCGTCTACGCGTTTACGCTGGCAACGTTATTCGTCTTCCTGTTTCTCCTGGCATCGCTTTCGGTTCGACCCGGACGCCAGGAACTGCGAGCGATTTCGACGGAGACGCTTTTGGCGGGATTCAGATACATGTGGCACAAAAAACTGCTGCTGGGTGTCACAACGCTGGACCTGTTTGCAGTGTTGTTAGGCGGGGCGGTTGCGCTGCTCCCCATTTTTGCTGAAAACATTCTGCATTCCGGTCCAAGAGGGTTGGGAATATTGCGCGCCGCTCCTGCGCTGGGGGCTCTTTGCATCTCCATATTAATGACGTGGCGCCCGATCAGCCACGATGCCGGAAAACGCATGCTGGTTTCTGTGGTGATATTCGGCGCGGCTACGGTGGTGTTCGGACTGTCTCGCAATATGGCGCTGTCATTGGCCGCTTTATTTGTCGTTGGGGCGGCCGACATGGTCAGCATCATTGTGCGCTCCTCCATGCTGCAGTTGGCAACTCCGCAGGCTATGCGAGGGCGAGTGAGTGCTGTGAACGCTTTATTTATCGGAGCCAGCAACGAGTTTGGGAGCTTTGAAAGCGGAGTGACCGCTCAATGGTGGGGCGCAGTACCGGCGGTCGTGGTTGGAGGAGTGGGGGCGATCGTGGTCACCGGCGTCTGGACCTTGATGTTTCCCTCATTGCGAAGAGTGAACCGATTGAGCGAACACGAGTTATTGGGAAATGATCAGGAATCGGCCACGGTTGAGCAGCGCTATTGAAGCGAATCCAGCTTGCGAGATGGGTTTAACCACAGGTTTAGATGGGAGGAATGTTGTCCTAGCGAAGCCCGGCGGCGAGCAGCGACATGCTTCTGTGACGACGGCGACGATGAACGTAAGACGTCCGTCGCACGTGATGAACGTAATAGCTATGCGCCCGCTCAGGACGAACCGAATGTTTCACGGGCAGACTGACCGATTCGAGGGCAGGTGCCTCCGGATTTGCAGTCGGCCCTGACGGAGCATCGTTGCGGGCTACAAGCTGAGTCGGAGGAATTTTGTGAGGCCCATACGTCTTATACACAGAGATGTGGAAGCATGCCTGCTCGAACTCTTCTTCGACATCGAGTTTGCCGCTGGCTTGGAGCTCCCCTAACACGGCTCGCATCCATGCAATTTCTTTCAGCGACATACCTTTTTTCCCCAGGTCAATCGCCTCGCCTGTCAGATGAGGGGAAGCGGTGTCCCCGGAGGTGGGCGCAGCGTTGCCGTTATAGTGCGCTAGATGACGTTGAAAACTAACGGTGCGAACAGCCGAGGTGAGCTGCAGGGGCCGACCAAAAAGATCCTGGTGAGCGCGAGCGAGATTGCTGAGAAATTGCTCTGTCCAAGGGCGGCAATAGCGGCGATTCAGAGGGAGGCGGGGATCGACGGCCAATCCTGGGGAAGCGGGCAACGCGACAAGATCGCCGGATCGTACCATAGCGCTGAGTTGGGCATCGTCCTGAATTCGACTGAGGCCTTCGACGTCAGCGATGATGTTCTGGTGCACCAACACATCATGTGAACCGCGCAAGGCGACAGGCATATAGCTGGGGATTGAAGTGTTGAAGAGTGGCATGTCGCGCGAGATCGCGGAGTTGTCAGTCGACGCAGTATCTTGCTCAACTGGAGGGGTTACAAGCGCTGGTAGGGGTCTAGCGACCGGGGGAGTTGTTTCCGCAACGGTAGCGGCGTGCGAGTGGACCTGGTCCAGCGTCACAGATAACCGGTGGCTGCGGGCATAGGTTTTGCTTCGACGATGGTATCGGGCTCGGCGTTGGCGCTCGACCGCCAGGCGGTGGAGTTGTGTCTGTCTACGGGAAGTCTTCGGATGCGAGGCGCGCAGGCGTTTCATGTGCGAGCGTGAGGCGACGGTAGCGCGGGTGGAACTTGCTGATACGAAAGGCGTAACAAGCAAGGTTGCAGCCAGGCAACAAGCCAGAACAACTCTGCTTACAAGGCAGAACCTGCCTTCGAGATGGAGGAGGCAACTTCTCATTTCAACCTGGGTTTAAGACTACGTGATTCGTGCTATGAATGGTAGTGATCAAAGGGGTACAGTTCGATCGAAAATCCGGAAGCGAAGCCATTCAGTCCACCATCCGTAGTAACGGAGTTTCGACGAAAAGGTCGCGTCGGTGATCGTGGTTGATTGTCATCCGGTGAAGTTGAAATGGGGTGGAGCGGCTAACGAAAAGTTCGATCGTAAATCTAATAGACGACGCCCATGACAGCCGGCTTTCCTTCCTGATAGGGGTTGAATTTCCGGCATCACAGGTGAGTAGAAGAGAGGGACTGTTGTGAAACTGAAGAAAATATTTCGAGCAACGATTCGTTCCGGGGCGATCCTGGCCGTAGGCGTCGCCGTTGCCATAGGATTGCCTTTGTCCGCATCCGCGCAGCAGGTTCGCGCCAATTGGAGTAAAGACGCGCCCTTTGCTCAATATAAAACTTACGAGTGGGTGCCGAGCGAAGCGACGAACCATCCGTTCTACCGGCAATATGTCGGCGAATACGTGAATTATGCCTTAACCAAGAAGAAGGGACTGCAACAAGTCACTGCCGCGCAGAATCCCGATCTCTATGTGACCTACCACTTCAGCACTCGCGATGTCATGGATTGGAATACGTATGGATACGGATTCGGTCCGGGTTGGGGTGGCTGGGGGTGGGGCGGAGGATGGGGCTGGGGGGGGGGATGGGGTGGCATGAGCTACTCCCAAACACGCCCGAGTCCACGCGTTATCGGCTATTTGACCATCGACTTGATTGATGCTCACACGCGGAAGATTGTCTGGCGTGGAGAGGCAATGCAGGACGATGTGACGAAGAGTGGGAATGCCGAAGAAAAGCAAATTGCCCATTCTGTGTACAAGATGATCGATCGGTACCCGCCCAAGATGAAACATGATTGATAGCGCAAAAATCCCTTTGTTGTAGCCGTCAAGCATGACCAACGGCGTGAACTTCTCCAGGTTCACGCCGTTTTTATTTTTGCCGTGCTGGCTGGGGCTGTCTCCCCGAGAAAGACCACTTTAATGTGGTGGTCGTGGACTATCGCCTGACCGGCACACTGACCGCGGTGGAAGCGGCTCGGCAGATTGAGTTGCAATATCCAACCGTTCCGATCGTCATTCTCTCGGACATGTTCGAAATGCCCGATGATATTGTTCCCTACGCTACAAAGTTTGTACGCAAGGGAGAACCGGAGAAGTTGATT
>JAJYBW010000345.1 GCA_021778815.1 Acidobacteriota bacterium
GTGAAGAAAATAATTCGCAAAAAACTCCTTGATCATGTAGCCCTTGTAGCCGAGGCAGACGATGAAGTCGTTGATGCCGTAGTGCGAATAGATTTTCATGATGTGCCACAGGATGGGGCGGCCGCCGATTTCCACCATGGGCTTGGGACGGGCGGAAGTCTCCTCCGCTAATCGGCTGCCTAATCCGCCTGCAAGGATGATCGCTTTCATATGGGTCTCTGGTACATCATTCTAAGGCTTGTTGGCTGTTGAAGTTCGCATAACTGTGACTTCGTACAAGTCGTGGTCTTTGTATTCGGACTTGAATTGGCCTAAAAAGCGGATTGCCGCATGGTCGGCAAGCAGCTTGCTCAGTAGCCAGTCGTCGGGTGTGTCATATTCGCCCAAAACAAGAAATTTATTATGTCGTTGGATGAACGCGTCATAAGGTTCTACATTCGCAGGGATAGGGAATTTGGTTTTGAGGAAGGCCATTCCATTGAAACCGTTGGCATGTGCGTATCGATAGGCCGCCTTAGCGTCCAAGAGATAGTAGACGCGGGAGAGAAACTCTGAATTCTCGTAGTGGTTCATCTCCAGGAACGTCAACCCGTCTGCATCGACGAATGGCAATTGTGGTTGAATCTGTGAGATATCGACCGGAGACTCTCTGTCGAGAGGAAATGCAGTGTGATTCGGTTCGATCTTCGCTTGGATTACTCGCGTGATCGAGGACGGCCTGACGACAGCGAACAAAAAGACCGTCGCACAGAGCGCTGCCGCTCTCCGGCTGTTGGCTGCCCACATCGAGACGAAGGTCGGTACCAAAACGGCAACGGCGAAGATCGCCGGGATGCCATAGCGCGGAAAATATTGGCTGTGGCTGCGCATAAACTCAACAATTATGGCTAGCGGGACCATTAGTAGACAGAGTAGGAATGTTAGTTCTGGCCAAGTGAAGTGCGACGTGTAGGGTTCGCCTTTCAACGGAACTCGACTATTCCTGAGGAAGAAGATGAAAATCACAGCTGCCGCCAAAAAGGGAGCCACGCCGATCCACATTCCAGAGTAATTGGCGAATACAGCCTCGGCCGATGCCTGCAATTGAGGTGGATAAACACCGGCCGAATGTTGAGCAAAGAGAGGCAGGTATAGGGCACAGCAGCTCATTGGCAGTAGGAGGCATATCCATAATGGTAGGTCGACTTTGCGGCGATTTATGAGACGTACAAACTCTGCAGCGTAAAAGGCGCCGAAGGCAACCAATGCAAGCACGTGGCTGAGTAGCATGCCAAAGCCACCCACCAAGACCCCTAGTAGCGCAAACCAGCGTCCCTTTCCATCATTCGAGATTGCTTTCTGCCAACCGACGGCGGCAATTCCAAGAAATCCCAGAATGAAAGCGTACGGACGGGCCTCGTAGGCATATAGGACGTAATCGCTTCCAAGCAAGATCAGCCCTGCAGTCAAGCCATAGAGCGGGCTGAGCCGGAAACGCGTGAACTGAAAGACGCAGAGAACGGACACGAAGTACCCGATTACTGCAGGTAGCCGAACTGCCAAGGCGCTAGGATGGATGAAATGGAAAACAATTCGCACTGCGATGTAATACAGAGGTGGGTTCAGATCAATCTGATGAGTCCACAGGAGCATGTCCTTGAAGGTTGGCGCTTGAGCGATGTAATACGTGAAGAGCTCATCAAACCAGAGGCGGCTTTCGTGCCGATGTAACGCGACGATACAAAGGATGAGGAGTACCGTAAGGAGTGTCCAAGGGTTGCAGTCCGCGAATTGCGCGATGCAATCGCCTAGCCGAAGGAAGCTGCGCTCAGCGGAGACGGCAGTCGGCGAACGACCTGCGCGTGGAGAATTGCTTACTGGTTCCATTTTTAAGATGCCTCTCCTTGCAAGTTAAGGCTGCGGCGATCTCCGCAAACCATGAACCAGAATCTGTCTTCGATCTTATTTTGCATCGTACATCGCAGGTCAGATCTCATACCGGCTGGCGAGAATATCGGTTGGCGAAGGCGGTGATGGTGTCGATGGTGAAGTTGAGCATTTCGTCCGTCAGGCCGGGGTAGAGGCCGATCCAGAAAACGTTACGCATGACGAAGTCGGTGTTTTTCAGGTCGCCGATGACGCGGAAGTCGACGCCCTGATAGGCGGGCTGGCGCGTGAGATTGCCGCCGAACAGCAGTCGGGTGGCGATCTTGTTGGATTCGAGTTCGCGAATCAGGTCGTTGCGATCGAAAGGCGCTTTCTGGCGAGGCGTATCCGGGCGAACGCCGATGGGAAATCCAAACCAGCTGGGCTCGGCGTCGGGGGTGCTTTCGGGCAGTAGGAGGCGATCTTCGAGCGGTTTCAGGCCTTCGTACAGATGCTGAAAATTCTTGCGTCGGGCGGCGATGAAGCCGGGAAGTTTCGCCAGCTGCGACACGCCGATGGCGGCCTGCATATCGGTCATCTTCAAGTTGTAGCCGATGTGGGAGTAGGTGTATTTGTGATCGTAGCCGCAGGGAAGCTCACCCAGTTCCCAATCGAATCGCTTGCCGCAGGTGTTGTCTTTACCGGGGTCGCACCAGCAGTCGCGGCCCCAGTCGCGGAACGACTCGACCAGAGTTTTGAGCAGCGGGGTGTTGGTGACAACCGCGCCGCCCTCGCCCATGGTGATATGGTGGGCAGGATAAAAACTGACGGTGGCCAGGTCGCCGAAGGTTCCGACTTTTTTGCCTTTGAAGGTGGCTCCCAGCGCGTCGCAACTATCTTCAATCAACCAGAGGTTGTGCTGCTTCGCGAAGTTGGAAACGCGATCGAGGTCGTAGGGATTGCCGAGGGTGTGGGCAATCATGATGGCTCGGGTGCGATCGCTTAAGGCGGCTTCGAGTTGCGATGCGTCGGCCTGATAGTTGGGCACGGTGATGTCGATGAAGACCGGAACGCAGCGATTCTGGATGATGGGATTGACGGTGGTAGGAAATCCGGCGGCGACGGTGATGACTTCATCGCCGGGGCGGATGGCGCGATCGAGAAGCTTGGGTGATGTGAGCGCGGAAAACGCGAGCAGGTTGGCGGAGGACCCGGAGTTGACCAGGGTGGCGCCACGTACATCGAGATAGCGGGCAAACTGGCGCTCGAATTGTGCGGCGAAGCGGCCGGTGGTCAGCCAGCAGTCGAGCGAGGCATCGATCAGGTTGCGCAGGTCGGCGGCGTCGAGAACTTTTCCCGCGACAGGCACGGCGGATTGGCCCGGAAAAAAAGGCTGAGGGCGAAACTCCTCTTCAAAATATTTTTCCGCGAGTTGCAGAATCTGCTCTCGAAGTTCGCGGCTGCGTTCGCTCATCTGTCTATCGTAATGCAGGCGGCAGGACTGGGATAGCCGCGGGATGTAGCAGGACAGGGAGCGGCAGCCAGGGCCAGATGGGAAGCGATTCGATGGGGAATGGTAACGGCGCGAATCAAAGCAATCCCAATGGCTCGAACCCGAACGGAACCATGGGAAGCGGGGCAACCGGCAACACAGGCAATGGCAGCATGGGTAATGGCAACGGCGGCGGCACTGCGAGTCCCAAGGGCGGAAGCGGCAGCACTGGAAGCGGCAGCCCTGGAGGCGGAACGACTGGCGGGAGCAGCACCGGCTCGGGCACTGGAAGCGCAGGCGGTGGGAGTCCTCAATAGTCAGTTGGCTTGAACCGGCGAAGGTAAAGGTGGTTCATGATGCGCCGGCAGCCATCGGCCCTGGGTTCGCGAAGCAGGCGATTCTCAGGGCTGTTTGTTTTGCGGCTGGAAAGAGAAAGGTGAATCGAGCGCGGCAAAAGAGAATGCACCTCGCTCGGTTGTTGAACGAAATCAAAAGGAATTATCTGGCGAACAAGATGGAGCCCAGCAGGATGACCAGCACTAATGCGCTGATAGCGACATACATTCTGTCGCGCTCCAACGCAAAGGCGACGACAAGGAAAGCGACGCGGGCGACGGGGGTGGCGATCAGCAG
>JAJYBW010000346.1 GCA_021778815.1 Acidobacteriota bacterium
GGTGGTGGATGTCGTCGGCCCAGTGTGTGAGACAGGAGATTTTTTTGCCAGGGATCGCGAATTGCCTGCTCTCGAAAGTGGCGAGTCCATCGCGCTGCTCGATGCTGGAGCGTATGGAATGTCTCTCAGCTCCAACTACAATTCCCGTCCGCGCGCCGCAGAAGTTCTGGTCGAAGGGAATCGCCATCGCCTGATCCGACGCCGCGAAACCATGCGCGACCTGCTCGTCACCGAGCGCAGCCTGCTATAAGAATGAACCGGTCGCGACCGCGCAGCTTGTAGCGTGACGGTTAGATTAGTTGGTGGAGGTCGCCATCGGAGTTTCTGAAGTTGCCATGGTGCGGATGGTGTCGGTCGGCGCGCCATTCGATCCAGTGGCTGCGCTGGAAGTTTCCGCGATTCCTGCCGGACGTGCAGTGTATTCGCCGGCATCCTGCTTCGGTCCCAGTCCCAGCTTGATCAGCGCTCGCGAGTCGGGTGTGATCTTGGTCTGCCAGCCATTGTCGTTCTGGTATTTCACCATGGCCGCCTGGGTATCTGCATCCCATTGTCCAGTCGGGCTGCCGTTCAGGTAGTGCGCCTGGATCAGCGCCTGCTGAATTTCTGTTGCCCGCGAGGAATCCATCACTCGTTGACCGGTAATGGTTGCGTGATGACGCCTCGATTTGGAATGGCGAGAGCGATAACTCGTATGATGCAGGGACGCCTTATGGCTGGTGGAGGACTTTGCCCGCTTTGTGCCCGAGTGGTGCAACTGCGCGGTGGTGTGGGCCTTTTTCGTCGATGTGCTGGTGGACGACGCATAGGTCGTTCCCAGCAGACCCAACGCCAGCGTCAGCGCTCCGGCGCAGCTCCGTACATATATGAGGCGAGATCTGAACATAGTGTGAAAGTAAGACAATTTTAGGCTCCTCAAAACTCCAAAGCAAATAGGATGCAGCCAATCAGTGTGGCGCGTATCTATTTGCATACATCAACAGAAAGAGGAGATGGCCTGCGCCACCTCCTCTTTCTTGCAGCTAACTCCATGAAATTAAGTTACTTAGGCAATGTTTTGCCAGAAGGTTACGGCAGTGTTCCTCCCACATACGTATTGCCCATGCTGGAGTGTTGCGGATCGACCACCAGGAAAACTACGTCGTCGCCCGACTTCAGCTTCGACGCCAGATCCTGGAACTGTTGCACATTCGTGATGGGTTGGCGATTCATCTGCAGAATCACCTCACCCGGAGCCAGACCCTGCAGGCCATCCGCGAACGAACCCGGACGAATGCTGCGAATCAGAACGCCACCGGCGATATTGGCCTTCGAGGCCATCTCCGGCGGAATATTGCTGACTCCCAGGCCCAGCTTGGTGGTGCCATTCTGCTGCGGTCCATTGGAACTACCGGTGGGGGCGTTTCCACTGTTTAGCGCGGCCATCATTGCGGCACGATCTGCAATGGTCACGGTGGCGGTTTCATGCTTGCCATCGTGATTGATATAGCCAAGGGTCGCGGTTGAGCCTGGTTTGCGTCCCGCGATGTCATTGATCAGGTCGTCGCCACCTTTGATGGGACGGCCATCGATGCTGATTATAATGTCACCCGGCTTCAGTCCGGCCTTGTCTGCCGGGAACCCCGGAGTCACGGAACTGATGATGACGCCGTTCTTGAAGCCGTAGACATGGCCCACGGCACTCGACATCACAGCCTGGAAGGTAATGCCGATGGATCCGCGCACCACCTTGTGCTCTGGTCCGATCAGCTGGTTGTATACGTTGGCAATGGTATTCGACGGCATGGCGAAGCCTATACCTTCATTGCCTGCGGACTGCGTATAGATGGCCGTGTTCATTCCGATCACCTGGCCATTCATGTCGACCAGCGGGCCTCCCGAGTTCCCCGGATTGATGGCCGCATCGGTCTGGATAAAGTGCTGGAACTCACCTGCGCCGATGCCGCCTTGGCTAGCCAGCGAGCGGTTTTCAGACGAGATGATGCCGGCGGTCACCGTCTGGTTCAGTCCGAATGGACTGCCGATCGCCATCACCCAGTCGCCGATCTGAGTTCCGTCGGAGTTGCCCAGTTTTACCGTCGGCAACGGGGAACCGACATTGATCTTCAGGACTGCGATGTCAGTCGCCTTATCGGTGCCGACTACGGTGGCAGCATGTCCCTGGTCGCCTCTCGGATCCGTTGTCAACTTCACCCAGATTTTGTCTGCCTTCTCGACGACGTGATTGTTGGTAATGATGTAGCCGCGAGGGTCGACGATAAAGCCGGACCCGAGTGCCATACGCTCACCACCATCCGGACCTTCGCCTTCAGGACCCTGAGGACCGCCGAAGCCGAAGAAGTGGTTGAAGAAATCCTGCATGCCGTTGTCGCCCTGACCCGGTCCCTGGCCCTGGCCTGGGCCTTGCTGCGCTTGACCCGGTCCCTCTTGCTCTTCTCCCTGGCCATTGTCGCCCTGGCCCTGGGAGTTGCCCTGGAAGTTGCGTCCGGTGGAGCTCTTAGGGTAGGAGACGGTATTGATGTTCACCACAGCCGGTCCCACATCCTTCGCAATCTTGGTGAAGGTAGTGGAAAGATTTACCGGGTTGGGTACCTGCAGCGGTTGTGCGTCGGAGCTGTCAACTTTCGTTTCTTTTCCGTCTACCCCATGGGCGACTACCGACCCGATCAGAATACCGGCAGACAGAGTCGCGAGAATCGCGAACGTAAAGCCTAGGCGGCGCGTGCGAAATTTTTCGATCCAAACTTTCCAAATGTTCATGCGGTGTCGAACCTCGTTCTGTAAGCAGTAGGAATCTCGGTGTAAAGGATACTCATGGATCAGTATACGGTTTTGTCGAAAGCGCCCGCCATTTTGGCCTTGCGCCCAAATAATCCGGTTCAAGTGATTAGACGCACAAATTTGACAAACCGGAGCAACTTTCCTGGGAAGGATTATTCGCCGCTCTGCTGGCTTACCGGCCATGTGGCACCCGTTACCCGGTTTTGCCGGGTTCGCCGTCGCCAGCGCGGGAGAATCTCTGCGGTAACGATGCCGAGCAACACCAGTATCGCGCCCATCCCCGGCCGAAGCTTCAACTTTTCATTCAGGACGAGGAATGCCGTTAACCAGGCGAACACGGGCTCCAACGTCAAAATTACCGCGATATTGGCGGCTGGAATCACTTGCTGGGCCCAGGTTTGGACACCGAAGGCTAAAGCCGTGGCCAGAACCCCCGCCACCAGCAGCGAAATTGGAACAAAGGGCTGTCGCAAGGCTCCTCCCGGAGCCACGAGATGGATCAGAGAATCCATCCTCACCGGCTCCATGATCAGGGCGCCAATCGTCAAGAAAACCATGGCGAAGCCGATCTGCAGCAGAATGAGTTGCTCAAAACGCGCCCTTCCAGATGCGTGCGCCAGCGCAATCACATAGAGCGAAAATCCGACCGCGCAAAACAATGTCAGCAAGTTCCCCACGCCTTCTTTTCCGCCCGCGGTGAACAGCGTCGTCCCCGGCGCATTCGGCGGCAGGGTCAACAATGCGACGCCCAGCAACGCCACCAGCGCGCCGGCCCACGCTGTCCACTCCGGCGTGTCGTGGTCCGGCGGCCGCATTCCCGGAATGGTCGCCAGGATGGGCACAATCACCACCACCAGCGCCGTAATGAAGGCAGAATTTGTCGCTGTGGTGTAGACCAGCCCCTGCGTCTGAAAGACATATCCCAGCGCCAGGCTGGCCCCTGCAGCCGCGCCAAATATCCACGCTTCCCGTGTCAACCTGCGGAATTCTTTGCGATAAATCAACGCCAGGCAAGCAAAGGCGATCATCATGCGAAGGGCGTTGAACCACTGTGGCGAGATGACGTCCATCGCTACTTTGATCAGCACAAACATCGCGCCCCAAAGCATGACCACCGCCAACATCAGCAGATGCGCCATCGCATTCCGCGAAATTTTCTGCGAACCTGCAC
>JAJYBW010000347.1 GCA_021778815.1 Acidobacteriota bacterium
AGCAGGAGATGGAGCAGGCGCGGCAGGTGCAGTCGTTGCTGGTTCCGGTCACGCCGCCGAACACCCCGGGCTTCGCTGTTGAAAGCGTCTACCTGCCAGCGCAGAAGGTTGGGGGAGATTTCTTCCAGGTCCTACCGGGGGATGATGGCTCCCTGCTGATTGTCGTCGGCGATGTTAGCGGCAAGGGGTTGAAGGCGGCGATGACGGTGAGCACCATCGTGGGCGCACTGCGCGGCTGCGACATTCGCGAGCCCGCGAAGGTGCTGGCGAACCTGAATCGCGTGCTGCACGGACATATTTCCGGATTCGCCACGTGTGTCGCGGCATGGATCACTGCCGGGGGCGCGATGACGATTGCCAATGCGGGGCATATTCCGCCGTATCGCAACGGGGAAGAACTGGCGGTTCCAGGCGGTCTGCCGTTGGGGGTCGTGGAAACGGGCCATTATGAAGAAACACAGTTCGAGATTGCCGCTGGCGATCGGCTGACCTTCGTCTCCGACGGCGTGGTGGAAGCCACAAATGAGAACCATGAACTGTTCGGCTTCGAGCGCACCCAGCAGATCAGCTATCAACCGGCACACGCCATCGCGGAGGCTGCGAAAACATTTGGTCAGGAAGACGATATTTCCGTACTATCCGTGACACGCACGTAGACCCTCTGCAAAGGCGGACACGCATGTTGCTTCTGGCGAGAAGCGATGCGCTATGGTAGTTTCTGAATCTTTGTGCCTGAAGGAATTTTCAACTGGAATTGATCGTCCGCTAACGGATGATTGAACACCAGCTTCGTGATCGTCAGGGTGAGCTGATATCCATCGATCGGGCGGCTGATGGCAATCTTTGCGGGGTAAGAGATCTGGTCGAAGGTGCGGTAGTCGCTATACAGGGTGCGGGTCACCAGGATGCCTTGATTGTCGTACTCGTCCTGTTGGAACGGCAGCAGGTTGGTGCGGCTGATATGAACCACTCGTTCGGGCATCAGCTGCTGGCTGTTTCCAATACGCCGCAGTATGCCAAGCTCATAGTCCGGCTCGGCGATCAGGTGATGCGATTTGGGATCGCGCACCAGGCCGGTATCGCTGGTGACGTAGACCAGGTCTTCCGGCTCCACTTTCTTGATTAACATCGAATCGTAAAAAACCGCCGGCCGCAGGTTCATCAACGGATTCTTCGACGGCGTGGTGACCTTACCGGTGCCGGTGACGGCGAGACTTTTCGGCGGAATCAGCAGGGTAAAATGTTGTCCGTTGCTGACCATATCGAAGGCGCGAGTCTCGATGACAGGCATCATCCCGAGCACCCGCAACATGGAAGGCCGTCGCAGCAGGATGTAGCCGTGGATGGAGGTGTAATCCGTCTCCTTGCCTTTGGCGGCAGATCCGACGGAGGCGCGAATGAGCACACGGGCATTCATCGAATGAATTGCGTCGTAGCGATCATCGAGCTGCTGAATCAATTGCTGCGCACTGGCGGTCAGCACCACGGTGGGTGCCTGGGGACGTTCCAGGATGCGCGTGTGTTTCAGGCAGCCGGTGAATACCAACATGGGCAGACACGCCACCATGGCCCGCCGGACAACGGCGGATTGGCGGATGGGGCTTCCGGGCGTCGGAGCCGACAACAAGGTACGAAGATTAGCCAGCAGTCGCTGCAAAATTATCTACCATCCCCTGGCTGTTGCGCGGGCTGTGCCTTGCGATAGGCGGCCACGTTTTTCTCGTGCTCCTGCAGCGTGGCCGCAAAGCGAGAATGGCCTGGATTCGCCGGATCGCTGACGAAGTAGAGAAAGTTTGTCTGAGCCGGGTGCATGGCCGCCTCCAATGAGGGAACTCCAGGATTGCAGATTGGCCCGGGAGGCAGTCCCGTATGTGTGTACGTGTTATACGGCGACTGGGCCTTTAGATCAGATGCATAGATTGTTCCGCGGTAGCGCTTTTCTAGCAGGGCTGCATAAATGACGGAAGGGTCGGTATCGAGGGGCATGTTCTGGGCCAGTCGATTTTGAAAGACGCTGGCAACCATGGGGCGATCGGTTTCGACGGGCGTTTCCCGCTCCACCAGGGAAGCCAAAATCACCGTGGCGGGAATATTTTGCGTCAATCCCAAGTGCTGCGCCTCCTGGCGAAAATGTGCCACCATCTCTCCTAAAATCTGATCGGGCGTCATATTCGGCGCCACCTTGTAGGTGTCCGGAAAAAGATATCCTTCCAGTGTTTGCGCCTTCGGATCCAGATCTCGAATCAGGCCAGTATCGTGTTCTTCGGCGGTCAGAAACACATCGCGAGAACCGAGGCCCGCTTTCTCCATGGCAGCGGCCACGTCGAACATGTTGTAGCCCTCGGGAATGGTGAGGGCGATGGTATAGACATCGCCGATGCGGATGCGCTGGTAGACATCCAGCAACGGCGCAGGATGATCAAAGCGATAGACGCCGGCCTTGAGGGTGCGGCGCTCGACGCGCGCCACCAGGTCGAAGGCGAATCGATTGCGAATAATGCCATTCTTCTGGAGCGTCCAGGCGATGCCATTCACCGATGTTCCCGGCGCGATGGTCACCAAGGTGGGCGTCGACGGACCAAAGGGCAGGATCAGCAGGAGATAGGCGCCTGCAGTGGCGAGTATCAGAACTAGAACAAACACTAGGAATGCACGCACGGCAGACACGAACTCCAGGGGATTGAAAACGCCTCCCTTTATTGTAGGTGGTACGAGGCAGTTCGGGGTCCGGTTCCGCGGCATTTCGGGTACCATCACCCCTGTGGACACCCCTCCCAGCTCGCCGCCGTCGTCGGATGGAACCGAGATCCCGCATGTAGTTCCGCGCTTTCTGGGACTGGATCATGGGGCGCGAAGAATTGGTGTCGCCATTTCGGATGAACTGGGATTGACGGCGCAACCGCTGCTGACCATCGTCCACACCAACGCACGCAACGATTTGCGGTCTGTGGGAAGGCTGCTGCGGCGTTATGGTTGTGCGGGGATTGTGATCGGATGGCCGATCCATCTATCTGGCGACCGCAGCCCGAGGGCGATTGTGGCGGAGAAATTTGCCGACAGCCTGCGGGAGGAATTCGACCTGCCGGTACATCTGTGGGATGAGCGGATGAGCACGGCCGAAGCGCATCGCCACCTGGATATGGTGGGACGGGGTGCGCGGGACAGAAAAGATGTGATCGACCAGATCGCAGCTGTGCTGATCTTGCAAAGCTGGTTGGATGCGCAGCGGAAGGCGCCGCATGGAAAGCAAGAGCAGGATTGAGCGGAGGTCAACCATGTACGCCCCCCTATATAATCAGCCAGAACTAAATTGCTAAGGAGCGTTGTTTGGCGATCAGGGTTTCACGCGGGGATGCGCGTTTCAATAACCTGAATAAGGCGCACAATGCGCGGTATCCGACCATGTCCTCGGAGTCAGTGGCGGACATTGCACTCTGCCAGAACGCGGGCGATGTGGCCGAGGCGCTCCAGCGGGCGGTGAGCGCAGGCAAGCGACCGACAATCCGCTCGGGCGGGAACTGTTACGCGGATTTCTATATCAATAATCCCAGCGGCACGCTGATCGACGTGGGCTTGCTGAACCATACTGGCAATCTGCCCCATGATCCTCGGTACCGGATTGGTCCAGGGGCAACGGTCGGCAAGGCATATCAAGACCTCTACAGACTTTACAACGTGACCCTACCCGGAGCCACCTGCGCTGAGGTCACCGCGGGTGGACACATTACGGGCGGCGGCTATGGAGTTCTCTCCCGGCTGTTTGGGCTTACCACGGACTGGGTCTCGGAAATCGAGATCCTCATGGTTGCCGCAAATGGCGACGTCGTTCCGCGCACCATCAACGCCAGGCACGATGCTGATCTCTTTCGCGCATGCCGCGGTGTTGGTGGGGGCAACTTCGGCGTGATTACGGACTACATTTTTGATACGCTGCCGCCTGCACCGCAG
>JAJYBW010000348.1 GCA_021778815.1 Acidobacteriota bacterium
CGCCGGTTCCACACCCGTGTCTCCGACGCTGCGCACTGTTCCAGAAATCTGTAAACAGGTGGACCAGCACTATAACCGACTGCACTCGCTCCGCGTCCAATTTACAGAAACCTACCAGGGCATGGGGATGAAGCGCACCGAGAGTGGGACGCTGCTGCTGGAAAAGCCCGGTCGCATGCGTTGGGATTACTCCAACCCGGCGGGCAAGGTTTTTATCATCGATGAAAAGTACGGCTACTCCTACACACCGGGAGATGCGCAGGCGGAGCGCTACCCAGCCAAGCAATTGGAAGATTTTCGTTCGCCACTTCGCTTCTTGTTAGGCCATACACGCATAGAAAAAGAACTGACCGATCTGACGCTGACTCCCGAGGGAACGGATTACCGTTTGCAGGGCGTTCCCACGGGGATGGAGCAGAAGGTGGCGGAAGTTACGCTGACGGTGACCGCGGAAGGCAGGATTGACACCATCCAGTGGAAAGAAACCGACGGTGCAATCACGGAGTTTCAGCTCACAAATGAGCTGCCCAATCCGCCGCTTGTCGAAGACACGTTCTCCTTTCAGCCACCCCCGGGTGTCACGGTGGTCAAGGGAATGGCTCCGATTTAGTGCGGAATCGAATGTTCTGGAGTGATGGCTTGCAGTCTCAATTCTTGCGGACAAGCCTGTACGGGTTGGCGTTGATTGCTTTGATCAGCGCATCCGTGCCGGCGTGTGCCCAGTGGCAGATCGAACGAAGCGGGACGACTGCCAGCCTGCGGGGGATCCACGCCGTGACCGCCGCCGTCGCCTGGGCCAGTGGAACCAATGGCACCGTCCTTCGCACGTTGAATGGCGGACAAGCCTGGCAGTCCTGTTCGGTTCCTGCGGGTGCCGAAAAGCTTGATTTTCGCAGCGTGTGGGCCTGGGATGCGAACCACGCCATGGTGATGTCAAGCGGCCCTGGCGTCGAATCCAAGCTGTATTCCACACATGATGGCTGCCGCACCTGGAATCTTGTGTTCGCGAATCCCGATGCGGATGGGTTTTGGGATTCGTTGCAGTTCGATGGAACACGTTTCGGCGTGATCCTGGGAGATCCGGTGCAGGGAAGCTTCACCATGTTTGTGACCTACGACGGCGGCGGTCAGTGGACGCGGCAGGTGAATCCCTGCCTCCGCACTATGGACCCGAAGCAGGGTGCCTTCGCTGCCAGCAATCAGTCTCTGGCGATCATTCCGTTGCAGGACGTAGGCTCCGCGCCGGGGACGGGAACCAACCATAAGATTTACTTCGGCACCAGCGGAGGATGGCTCTATAGCTTTGAATTGGCGCCGCTGGAATTGATCTCTACGCCCGGTGGAGCTTTGGCCACGAACGACTGCACCCATATCCGCGCGTTGCCGAACGGATCGAAGGATTCGGCAGGTATTTTCGCCGCCGCATTCCATGACGTCACAAACGGAGTTGTCGTTGGCGGGGATTATGCTCAACCCCAAAATGCATCCAGTACCGCAGCGTATAAGACGGATGGCACACACTGGCACGTCGCGCTTCACTCTCCCGCTGGCTATCGTTCAACCGTGGCATGGAGCCCAAACGACGCAAGCTGGATTGCCGCCGGATCGACGGGCAGCGACATCTCCCACGACAACGGCAATACCTGGCAGCCTCTCGACCATGGAAACTGGAACGCTATCAGCCTGCCCTTTATCGTCGGCCCGGACGGCCGTATTGCAAGACTGATATCTTGGGGTCAGCTGCGCGTTTTGAATCAAGTCCCGATCGCGGCTGTTTCCGAATCGGCGAAGGATTAGGGTCCATTGGAATATATCGTCAAAACAGCGGATGAACGGGGGCATGTGCAGGAGAATGTGCACATTGCGAACTCCGCCGAAGAGCTGCGCCAGCGCTTCGCCCAATCCGGCCATTACGTGTACTGGGTCAAGCCGAAGGGCCTCGCCGGCAAGGCGGGCGCAGGCAAGCGCGTCAAGCTGGAACCCTTCCTGATCTTCAATCAGCAATTCCTCACGCTGATTCGCGCCGGCCTCCCCATCCTGTCTTCTGTGGAGTTGCTGGCAAAACGCCAAAAGGCCGCCACCCTGCGCGCCCAGCTGGAAGATGTTGCGGTACGCGTGCGGACCGGGCAATCGCTCTCCGCAGCCTTTGAGTCTCAGGGCGGATTTCCCGTGATTTACACCACGTCGCTGCTGGCCGGCGAACGGTCCGGCAACCTGGAAGAAGTGCTCACGCGCTACCTGGCCTTTCAGCGGATTTCGCTCACCTTCCGCAAGAAGCTGATCGCCTCGCTTTTCTATCCAGTGCTGCTGATTTTTATGGTCACCGGACTGTTCATCTTTTTGATCAGCTTTGTCGTTCCGCGCTTTGCGGCGCTCTACGATCAGATCGGGACCAAGCTGCCAGGCATCACAGTGTTTATGCTGGCGATGGGCAAAGATTTCCAATCGTACCTGCCATATCTATTAGTCGCATTCGCGGCCATCGCCTTCGGCTTGTTTCGCTGGATCCGTACCGACCGGGGTGCCAACCAGATCGATACCCTTCGCATAAAAACTCCGATTTTTGGCAGTATCTGGGTCAAGTATCAAGTAGCGTTATTCTCGCGCACGCTTTCAACCCTGCTCTCAGGCGGCTTGCCGCTGGTACCGTCGCTCGAGACAGCCGCCCGATCGATCGGCAGCCGGCGTCTTAGTCAGGCCGTCACGCAGTCTGTCGGCAGCGTACGAGAGGGCAAGGGACTGGCCACCAGCCTGAATAACACCAAGATCTTTCCCGAGCTGTCGATCGAAATGATCGAAGTTGGCGAAGCCACGGGAGCGCTGCCGGGCATGTTGAATTCCGTCGCGGAATTCTTTGAAGAAGATGTGCAGACGGCGCTGACCGCGGCGCTGTCGTTGATTGAGCCCGCAATTTTGATTGTGATGGGCGGCGTTGTGGTGACAATTCTGATCGCGCTTTATCTGCCGATTTTCAGCCTGGGCGCAGCCGGCGCAATGCAACACTAAGCAAGGAGAAATACTATGGCGGATATCGCGATCGTTCCCAATGGAAAGGCTATTCTCAGCGATGAGACAACACAGGCGCAGGTGCTTGCGGCACGCTACCGTTGTGAGTTTGTCGATTTGAGAAATTTCCGCATTCAGCATGAGCTGTTCCGCACCGTGCCTGTTGACATGATGTTCCGCTACAACTTTGTTCCGCTGGAGCAGTTGGAAAACAAGCTGATTATCGCAGTCAGCGATCCCAGTCGGCTGATGATGATGGATGAAATTTCCAGCCTGTTGGGGCAAAGAATTGGCGTGAAAGTGGCCACGCTCAGCCAGATTACGGATCTGCTGAAGAAGACGGAGCAATCGCAGCGCGTCCTCGATGAGGCTACAGAAGGACTCACATTCGATGTGCTCTCGTCAGAAGACAATCAGGACGAGACGCTCTCCATCGAAAAGCTGACGTCAGAGGAAGACATCAGCCCGATTATCCGCCTGGTCGACACCATGGTGTTTACCGCCCTCGAGCGAAGGGCCAGCGATATTCACCTGGAAACCTTTGATGACAGTCTGCTGGTGAAGTATCGGATTGACGGTGTGCTGCAACATGCCATGGCGCCGATTGCGCGTGAGCATCACCAGACCATTCTTTCTCGCATCAAGGTCATGAGCGAGCTCGACATTGCTGAGCGCCGCGTTCCCCAGGATGGACGTTTCCGCGTCCGTTACAAAGGTCGCCTGATCGATTTTCGGGTCTCCATTATGCCCACCGTGCATGGCGAGAATGCGGTGCTGCGCGTTCTGGATAAAGAGTCGATGAGCGAGACCTTCAGTTCGCTGACACTGAACGTTGTCGGGTTCGACGAGGACGATCTTCGTCGTTTTCGGCGCTACATCCGCGAACCGTACGGCATGGTCCTGGTCACAGGCCCTACGGGATCGGGCAAGACTA
>JAJYBW010000349.1 GCA_021778815.1 Acidobacteriota bacterium
CGGAATCGCGATACATCCAGTGGGTATGGTCGTTTTGGTTGGCCTGCAATTCGTTATACACAACCTGCTGGACCAGTTCATGGGCAGAGATTTTCTCGGCGGCAGACCTTCCACAAAACCCTGGCAACAACAGAAACGACAGCAAGGCGATGCTGGTATACCAAGGAACTCTCGCCACGGAAACCGCGGTTCGACTAACATTCCGTCCTGTTAAAACTCGCACGTACACCTCATCCTTTGTTGTTATTTGGTTACCACACTGCAGCTTTCGATGACGCCGTTGTCCAGTCCTGATACCAATTCTCTCGCATCGTGAAGCCAGGCAGAGTCTTACCCGGGCGCGCCAGCAGCACTTGATAGAGCTCAATGTTGCCCTGCTGGAAGGCGTAGGCTGAGCCCGCCATATAGAGCAGCCAAATGCGGTAGGTCCGCTCAGGGACCGTCTTCAACACGGCCTCGATATTCTTCTGCAGGTTTTGCACCCACAGGCGCAGCGTCTGTTCATAATGGATGCGAAGATTGTCGACATCGCGCACCTCAAAGCCGACAGACTCGGCCGCTTCCAACACCTCGCCCAGGGTGACCAGCTCGCCATCGGGAAATACATACTTGTCCATAAAGGAATCTTTTGCGGGGGCGCAGCCGGCGGACCGGGCGATGCCGTGATTGAGAAACAGACCGTCCGGGGAGAGCATACGCATCACAATAGTGAAATAATCGCGCAGATTTTTCATTCCGACATGCTCAAACATGCCGACGCTGGCGACCTTGTCGAAGTGCGTTTGCAGCTCCGGAATGGTGCGATAGTCCCGTAGCTCGACCCGGCATTTGTCTTCCAGCTGGGCGTGGGTGATTCGTTTGGCGGTCACATCTGCCTGCTCCTGGCTCAGGGTGATGCCGTACGCATCCGCCCCGTATCGGGAGGAAGCGTGCAGCAGCAGACTTCCCCAGCCGCAGCCGATATCGAGGAAGCGCTGGCTCGGGGCCAGGGCGAGCTTGCGGCAGATCAATTCCAGCTTGTTGGCTTGCGCGTTCTCCAGTCCTTCGCCGGGATCGCGGAAATAGGCGCAGGAATAGGCCAGCGTCGGACCCAGCCAGGTTCGATAGAAGTCGACAGAGAGGTCGTAGTGGTAGGAGATCGAAGTACGATCTCTCTCGATCGAGTGCTGTCGCCCATACCGGAACCACTGCGCCAGGTCGGAGGACGAGCGCCAGAGGGTGCGCAGGATCGCGTGGCCCGTGCTGCCTGCATGCTGATACAGGTGGCGTACTGGAGGAAAGGCGGCGAACAGATCGCCTTCAACATCCAGATCCTGGTTGATGAAGGCTTCGCCCAGAGTTCGATCCGTCGGGTTTTTTAGCAATGCATGCCAGGCAGCCGAGGATTTGATAACAAACGTGCACTGTGGCTGCTGGTTCTGCGATGAGTACCAGGACCATCCGTCGGCGCTGCGAATGCCGAAGCAAGGGCCGGAATAGTCTCGAAAGAGATCCTGAAACAATTGCGTTCGTTGCATCTGGTTCGAAGCGGAAAGCATGGTTCCCCCTTCAGTTCGACGGACGCTGCCCATAGACGAAGCGGAGCATTCAAAGCTATGAGCCAAAACACTGCTGGCATTATGGTCTACCACTGAATGTAGAGAATCAACTGGGAGTTAAAGTTGCCTCGCCCGCCAGATCAAGATTCGCAAATGTCGACGTCAAAAAGATTTATAGCGTCCTTCAGGCAAAAAAGGAACTGCATGCCGATAGCTCGGCATGCAGCAGGAGGGCGGAGGAATGCGATCTCCGGCTCGAACAGGACATCTGGCTCGAAACTGGCATGCCTCGAGCTTGCGGAACGGCCCTAAAGTAGAAACGATGGATCCACTGACCCAGCCATTGGGCTTGCGCTGGATGAGGATTGTTTGGGACTCCTGGTTAAGGAGCCCCAAAACAGGCTTATTCGGCTGACGGGATCGAACCCGAAACGTTGGACGCTACGGACGCCGTAACCACGGAAGAGAAACTGGCCTGCGTGGCCACAGTAGGCACGGAGACGGGATTGGTACCCGCGGAGATGAACGGGCCCAGCGCGCCCGCTGCTGTCGTGCTGCTGTCGCCGCCCACGCCCACGATTAGCCCGGTGAGACCGGCGTCACTTTCGTAGTTCACGTTATTGGCAGGGATGAGGTTGATGCCGGCATAGCTGGGTGACCCAAGCGTGACGGAAGGAATGCCCCGCACCAGCGCACGGTGCTCCGCCTCAACGCCGAGAATCGACGCGGAGACTTTCGCGTAGAGGATGAGATCGGCTTGCGTGAGATTGGAGCCGCTCATGGCCGGATTGGCCTGAGTCGCGCTAAAGCCGTTGTACCCGGCTGCCATGGAAGCGAACTCCTCGACGGCTGTCATATAGGCGCCGACAAAAGCTCCTTCGAGAGCGAGGAGAACCGGTAGAAACCCCATGAGCGAGGAGAAGGTCCCGGTTGGGTAATAGAAGGTTTGAGGAACGCCAGCGGCCGCGTCGCCGCTACCACTTGTGGGCAAACCAAGCAGCGAGCGCAACAACTGTGCGTGGGCCACTTCTTCCAGCAGCGCTCCCTGCAGATAGGCGACGTTGATGATGCTGCCGGATGAACTTACATTGACCGCTGTGCCGCCCGCACCAGCCAGGTTTGGATCGGTAATGACGGCCTGGGTAGAGAGCGCTGTGTAATAGGTTGTGATGGCCAGGCTTTCGGCAATCAGAGCTGCAGTCAAAATATTGGCCGCCGTATCTGTGCTGCCTGCGGCATTGACGGGCGTGGTTTTCATCATCGAGCCACCACTGCAGCCATCCACAATCGCCATGGCCGCGGCACCCACACTGAACATTGTTGCTCCGGTAAGGAAGGAGCGACGGTTCAAGCCACCGGCTACACTCAATTCCTTGATCAATTTATCTGTCGCCATAAAGTCTCCTTGTTTGTGATCTCTTCCTTCCGACTTGTCGGGAGGGAGCAATGGTGGTTTACAAGCAGTACGCCCGCACCACGTGAGTCAGATTTCTCGTGGCCAGCAATTTTTTGAAGCGGGTTGATACCTTCCTGCAGCCTGTACGGGAGGGAAGGGCGGATGGATTGGATGAACTGCAATTATTTCTGAGAATGGCTACGAAGATACCTGGTGACGGAATGGATTCTGGATTGCAGCAACGGGCGGCAGCTTCGCATTGTCAGGTGAAAAGGTGGCGAGCTGGAGATTCAAATACGCAAGAAAATGCCCCGAAGACTTTCAAAATGAAAGCCTGCGGGGCAAGGTGAAAATGGACTGGCGGGTGCGACTCGATTACTTGTTGAGCTGTTCCATCAGATTGTTGATCATGCGATTCAGGTCGGTGTCCGTGTGGCGCAGCTCGTCGATCTTGGCGATGGAGTGCATCACGGTGGTGTGGTGCTTGTCGCCGAAGTGGCGGCCGATTTCCGGCAGCGACGCTTCCGTCAACTGCTTGGCGAGATACATGGCGATCTGGCGCGGAACAACAATGGAGCGAGAATTGTTTTTCTGCTTCAGCTCCATGATCTTCATGCCGAACTGATCGGCGACAGCACGTTGAATCACTTCAATCGTCACCTTGCGTACCTGGGTGTCAATGAATTGCTTCAGGCATTGCTGCGTAACGGCCAGGCTGATCTCGACGCCATGCAAACTGCACCACGCCAGCAGACGAACCAGCGCACCTTCCAGCTCGCGGACGTTGGTACGCACGTTGGAAGCCACGAACAGTGCCACGTCGACCGGCAGTGTGACATGTTCGCTCTCCGCTTTCTTCTGCAGAATCGCGACTTTTGTTTCCAGATCAGGCGGCTGAATGTCGGCAATCAAGCCCCACTCGAAACGGTTGCGCAGGCGATCTTCAATCTCCGCCAGTTCTTTCGGCGGACGATCGCTGGCGATGACAATTTGCTTCATGCTT
>JAJYBW010000350.1 GCA_021778815.1 Acidobacteriota bacterium
GGCCTACGGGGTTGGAAATGTATCGACGTCTGGTTCCGAATGCGCTTCCACTGCTGGTATCGGGCGGGTGGCTGATGATGGAAATTGGTCACGGCCAGCGGGATGAGGTTCGTGCGTTGTTGCAGGGCGCGGATTGGGAAGGCGTGGAATTTATCGCCGATCTGCAAGGTATTCCGCGGGTCGCAGTGGCGCGTAAGCGGTAGAGTCGGTCGGAATGGGTAGCTCCCCCTGCGAACGCGGAGAGGGGATTGGTCCGCAGGCCGATAATTTTTTCGAAACAAGCTGGCGCTTGTTTCCCAGGGTGTGCAGGTGAAGCTCGGTAGGCCATTCTATCGATCGATATCCAGGTCCGCGCGACCGCTCTTGCTGTGCGGGATGCTGGTTTGTCTTGTCGCGCAAACGGTGCGAGCGGCGGAGTTGAAAAAACAAACCGCGACGGCGTTTGACAGGTATATCGCAGCGTCTGAAGCGCGCATGCAGGCGGAACTGCGGAATGGCCCCTTCCTGTATATTGACGGCCTGCCGGAGGAGCGCCGCCGGGAAGCCTATGCGCAGCTTCGTGATGGGCAAATCCTGGTAGAACAGCTGCATGCAAAAGTGGAAGGCAATCCCATCAAAGTTCCCGGTGGCCTGATTCACGACTGGATTGGCGTGATCTTTATCCCGCACGTGTCGCTGGCGCAAACGGTCGCAGTCGCCCAGGATTATGACAATTACAAAGTGATCTACAAACCCGATGTGAGCCGTTCGAGACTTGTGCAGCGGAATGGCGACAACTTCAAAGTGTTCCTCCAGTTTTATAAGAAATCATTGGTCACGGTCGTCCTCAACGCGGATTACGATATCCGTTATGAACGCCTCGGCCCGGATCGCATGGTGAGCCATTCCTACTCCACGCGGATCGTCGAACTGAAAGACGCGGGGCAGGCGGACGAGCGGGAATTGCCGGTGGATGGGGGGCACGGCTATCTTTGGAGGCTCGACAGCTACTGGCGACTGGAGGAAAAGGATGGCGGCGTTTATGTTCAGCTGGAATCTATTGGACTGAGCCGAGGAGTGCCGGCTATTTTCGCGTGGCTGGTAAATCCGTTGCTACAAAGCATTCCTCGTGGATCGCTGACGGGGTTGCTGGGCGCAACCCGTCGGTATCTCGCCGAACATGGCCAGAGCGCTTATAACCAGAGCTCATCGGGTTGACGGGTGCGGATGCTGATGGCTGCTGCAACGGCGTGTTTGATAAAGATAAGGAGTTCATGATGATGGTTCATGCATTTTTGTTTCAATGGAAACCTCAGGCTACCGAACAAGACAAGCAACGCGCGGCGGAAAAAATTCGTGCCTTGCAGGGACAGATTCCCGGATTACTTGAGACCAGCTACAACGCGAACACTTCGCCGCGCTCGCAGGGATTTACCGATGGCGGGGTGATGAAATTTCGCGATGAAGCGGCGCTCGAGGCTTACTTCACGCATCCTGTGCATCAGAAACTGGTGGATTGGCTGATGCCGCTGCTGGCTGTCGCCGCAGAACTGGACTACGAGGCGTGATGGTGCCAGCGGCTGCTGAAAATTCAGGAGCGAGACATCCTCTGGCGAAACCAAGCTGCGAGATCGTTCTCGCTGAGATCGTCCGCGGCTACGGATTGCATAGTTAGGACAGCATCCGCTGGATCGAAGCGCAAAGCAAATCCGTTGTCGGCAAGAAAGAGTCGGGCAGCCACCCATCCGGTACGTTTATTTCCGTCGGCAAATCCGTGGCTTCGCGCCAAGCGGTGCGCATATGCGGCGGCCAGGGCGGCAGCATCCGGCGACTCGTAGGCTGCAAGATTCCGTGGATGCGCCAATGCCGCTTCCACGCGGCCGGCATCCAGGACGCCGGATAGCCCGCCATGTTCGGCAATCTGGCGATCATGGATTGCGTGCAGAACGTCCGCGCGAACCCATCGCCACCGTTTCACCGGGAGAGCGCCTTCAATATCTCCCGATCATCATGCATGATGTCTTCGGCGAGCTGGATCTGGCGTTCGAAATCGGGATTGTAGGGGGTGAGCCGGTAGCCATCGGGCGCTTCCGTCAAGTAAAGCGAATCGCCTTTCTTTACCTTCAGCCGCGCCATCACTTCCTTGTTCAAGATGATTCCGGCAGATGCGCCGACCGTTGTGACTTTCAGTTTAGGCATAGAATCTCCAGTGGACCTATATAATTTGGATTATATAGTCGAACGCCAGTGTGTTCTCTATGCCATTTCTCTCGTCTCTCCCAAAAGGTGAATAAACCGGTGCAGCAGTCGTGTGAACCGACACCTTTAGAAGCGGTAGACCAGATCGATATCGAACTGTGCACGCGGGTATCCCGACGGCGCGAAGCCGGACTCAGCGTTGGACTGCAGTGTGCTGTGTACATACGCTCCTGTGCCGCGGATCGCAAATCGCGGAGTCAGCCGGTAGTCCAGGCCGCCTTGGAGATCGTAGGCGAAGGAGAGATTGTTCCCATAAACATAATGGCTACTGGCTGTGTAAGTCGACCCACCGATCAAGACTCCCGCAAAGGGTCTGAACTTGAAAGAATTAGGGACCGGAAACGAATATCGTGGCCCAAACACGAACGTCGTTCCAATGGCATTGGAATAGCCGCTCGTAGGAAACACGCTGACTTGTCCCACCAGCGAAAACGGTCGGTAGATGCGGCCATCCACTCCAGCGTTAAAACCGGACCCGGATGGAATGCTCTCGGCGCCCCCGGAACTCACAATGTTGAGATAGAGATAGGAGTAGCCGCCGAAGACGTCAAAATCCTGCTTGCGGGGCGTCTTGCCGGTTTGGGCCTGGGACGCGGCGAAGGCACCAGCCAACAGCAACAGCAAAATGCCAAGTTTGGGAATAGACATCCGGTCGCTCCTCACTGAACTCCTCGTGTTCGAGAACATACGACGGCAGCCAGCGAGGACTATACACTACGCCCACAATGATCGGGAACAACTCAGATCGCTTGCGCTGTGAAGCAGGTCTTCCGCGCGGGCGGAAGACCTGCGATGCCGCTAGCCGAGGTTGACTTCCGTGCGGGCGAGGACTTTGATCTCCAGCCGATTATGGAGAGGATCGGCATCGAGAAGAACATGATCGCCGTGCACCACGTCGCCGTCGAGAATTTTGATGGCGAGCGGGTCTTGGATCAGGCGCTGAATCGCGCGCTTCAGCGGACGAGCTCCGTAGGCGCGATCATAACCCGACAAGAATAGCTGACGCTTCGCGGCTTCGGTCATCTCGACAACGATGCGGCGATCGGCCAGCATACGATTCAAGTCCGCAATGCGAAGAGTCAGGATGTGTTCCAACTGTTCCTCGCCGAGCGGACGGAAGATCACGATGTCATCGACGCGGTTGAGAAACTCCGGACGAAAACTTTGCCGCACCACCTGCATGACCTGTTCACGGGCAGCGTCAAAGGAGGCTTCATCCTGCAGGGCTTCCGTGTTGAGAAATTGCGCGCCCAGGTTGGAGGTCATAATCAGCACCGTGTTCTTGAAGTCGACGGTGCGGCCGCGCGAGTCGGTGAGACGACCATCGTCGAGGACCTGGAGCAACACGTTGAAGACGTCGGGATGGGCCTTTTCAATTTCGTCGAATAGCACGACAGAATATGGACGACGACGCACGGCTTCGGTGAGCTGGCCGCCCTCGTCATAGCCGACATAGCCCGGAGGCGCGCCAATCAAGCGCGAAACCGCATGCTTCTCCATGTACTCCGACATGTCGATGCGGGTCATGGCCTGCTCATCGTCAAATAAGAATTCGGCCAGAGCGCGTGCGGTTTCGGTTTTGCCGACGCCGGTGGGCCCCAGGAAAATGAAGGAGCCGATGGGACGATTGGGATCGCTGAGGCCGGCGCGGGAACGGCGAATCGCATTCGCGACCACGCGCAGGGCCTCGTCT
>JAJYBW010000351.1 GCA_021778815.1 Acidobacteriota bacterium
AGGATGGCGAGAGGCTGCTGCTGATGCTGGAGTACGAGTGGCAGGAGCTGAGCCACTCCGTCAACGACCTTC
The DNA here is from genome assembly GCA_021778815.1 of Acidobacteriota bacterium. Taxonomy (GTDB): domain Bacteria; phylum Acidobacteriota; class Terriglobia; order Terriglobales; family Acidobacteriaceae; genus JAKAAZ01. Next base: position 73 of record JAJYBW010000351.1, read on the forward strand.
TGGAACCACGCAGGAAGACGCGATGAACCTTCTCCGCTGAGGCCGATTTCTTATCGGGCCGGTAGGGATGACAGGGGCATGTTTTCCAATCCCACTCAAGCCAAAGGACGGCTTGAACGGGGCACCCGGCTTTTGCCAGAGTAATGCAGTACGATGTGGCATGCGGATCTTCTACTCAACTTTGGCGTTCGGCCTTTGCTGCGTGTTCTGCCACGCACAGACAGCTATCAACGATGCCACGATCCTGAAGCAGACCCGAGCGAAATATGACGCTCCCTTCGAAAGGAATCTCCAATCCTTCAGTTGCGCTGTAGAGTTCAACTGGAAACAGCACTTCACTGAGGCAGTACGCGTGGGCGACGAAGGAACCGACGAGGAGATCGCTAAGCTCATTCAGCCCATCCACACCAGCGTTACAGTCACTCGACAGAATGCTGCGGTATCGTCGGGAATGACGGAAGAGGAAGAACGCAAACTTCCCCATGGAGGCATGGCAGAGGACCTCCTCGAGCATGCAGTGCAATTCAGCCTGAATAGTTGGTTGGTCGCCAGCAACAACGCGATGCTTCCCCCGGAAAGCACGCCCGTTCAGGTCGAGCCGTCTCCGTCAGGCTATAAGCTTGAATTCAAAGTCCAGACCTTTGACGTTGAGATGATGTTCGCGCCTGACATGCGCCTGCTGAGCGAAGGTGCAAAGGGATCTGTTTCCGATCGCCGGGAGACCGACTTCCGTCCAGGCCCGCAGGGTTTTCTCATGACCTCGTACAGGCTTGGCGAGGATGGAGACTTTAGGCCCGGGAATCGAATCGACCTTACATACACCTATCAAACTGTCGGCGGTTTTCAATTGCCTGAGCAAGTTTCGATCAATCGTGAGAGTCATCACGAAGTCTGGCACTACAAGCTAAGCGGTTGCTCCGTAGAAACGACTCACTGATTCAGATGACAGGGGCATTTTTTCTCCTCACTCAAGCGAAAAGGCCGCTTGAATGTGCCACCAGGCGATCCGGAGAATGGTAGTTTTCTAATGGGAGTCATGGTCTCCCAGGTCCCCAAGTGCGAGGGACCTGGGGCACCCAGATTTGTGGTGGGTTTAGGGCCCACGTGACCCGGGCCACCCGCCATCTTCTAGGGTAAGCGTCATCGACTCCCGCCCTAGCAAAGCTAGGACGGGGCACCCACATTTTGGGGCGATCTGAGATTGTGGCTTGGCTGGGGCGCGCGCCGGGTTGGATTTATCTAGATCGTTCGCGCAGTCAATCAGACCTTTGCGGCGCGGCTGCGTCTATTCACGTTGGACGATTCTAAGTTTCCGAATTCAGTTCTCGCCGCGCGGGTTTACGGTTCCCTGCATGTGCGATAACAAGGCAGATCCAATGAGAACGATGCTCGCGTTGTCCGCGTGCCTGATGATTTTTCCCGTGGCGCGCGCGCAAAGCGCCTACATTACACAGCAGGCACAGTTGGCCTGCGGTGATCCCAGCGTCAAGTTCGAAGTGCAGCGCGCTGCCGGTCATCCCGTTCCTACCCCGACCAAGGACACGGCGGTTGTCTACATGCTCGAACCGGGGTCTGAGCCATTTCACCTTTTCGGATTCACGAATCGGATTGGACTCGATGGGAAGTGGATTGGTGCCGTCGCTATGGGAACGTATTTTGCATTTCAGGTTCCTGCGGGGGGCCACCACCTTTGTACACGTGGTCAATCCTGGATGTTTGGCACCGTCAACCTGGTTTCCCTGACGCAATTGAACGCCAAGGCTGGCGCTTCGTATTATTTCTCGCCAACGTTTGGCCAGCTCGACCCAGATGAGGCGAATCTCCAGCTTGCTCGGTCTGTGTCCGCGATACCCTCGGTGCGGAAATAAAGTGAAAAGTCATGGATAAGAAGATCCAATTCGCTTGTGCTGCTTGCATGTTGGTAGCTCTGTTGCTCCCGTTTCCGGCGTCGGCTCAAAATTTATCTCCAGCCGAAAATGTCCAGATGTTACGGAATATTCGCACAGCCGAGGCTGCGTGCGGAGACTCCACGGTGCGCTTCAAGGTAAAGCGCGTCAATGGGCCGTCTGAGGCGCCTGCGCCGTTGGCACGTTCCGCGCGCGTCGTCGTGCTCGAAAGCGGACTGGGATATGGCGATGAATATTTTGTACCAAAAGGAAATTCGAGGCCAAAGCACTATAACAAGCTGCCGCAGAGATTGACCCCGACGGTACGCATGGGAATGGATGGACAGTGGATGGGGGCGCTCCGGGGCAATGATTTCTTCACCTTTACGGCTCCGCCCGGTGAACACCATCTTTGCGTGCAGTTCCAGAGTGCAAAGAATGCAGGCACAAGCCCGAGGCTGCCAATGGCCTTTCTTTCCCGCATGAAGGCCGATGCAGGGCAGACCTATTATTTTCAGATTTCGTACATGGTGATCCACAATCTCAACAAGTGGGGGTTGGAATTGCATCCGTTGCCAGAGTATTCTGGGCGATTGATTTGGTCGCGATCTTCCCCGGTAGTTTTTTCTGTGATTCCAAACACAGATTCAGTGTCCAAAAATCCATGATGGCCGGATGCTCGATACGAGAAACAATGCGGCGCAGCAGAATCTTGCGAAATGCGTTGGGAGTTGGCCTCACTTTGCTGGTGGCCATGGCGGCATTCTCACAGAACGCGCAAGAAAAACTTGCAACCAAGCAGCGCATCCAGCGCGCAGAAGCCGCTTGTGGCGACCCATTGGCGAAGTTCACGGTGCAACCGGGTGCGTTGAACCAGCCGGTCGCGTCGGTTCGAAGAGATGAGGCGCTTGTCTACATCCTTGACGATACTGTCATTCCGTTTAATCCGGGGCAGCGTCACTCTGGGGCCGCAATCATAGGGGTGGGCCTGAGTGGTCAATGGATTGGGGCCGTAAAGGGGCGATCCTACATCGCACTGCCCTTGCGGGCGGGCGAGAACCATGTTTGCGGGCGAGTCCAGTCGACGAAGGGGTGGCCAGCCGGGTGTTTCCTGGTTGGAAATACTGCGCTTTTGCGATTGCAGGTTGTTGCTGGACAGACCTACTACGTCCGCGCCAGGGCCTACCATATCGACGCCGGAGATGATGGATTTTTCTGTGCAGTCAACTTAGATACTGTCAATCCAGACGAAGGGAAGCTGCTGTTAGCCGAGAGTCTTCCGGCTGTATGGAAGAAGATTTCACCCCACTCGCAGCCCCCCAGGAAAACGTCCCATCCATAAAGGGTGGGATGAAACGCCGGCCGCCGCCGACCTTCACCGTTGGCTGGCGGGGAACAAGTTTGCAGAAACATTGAATCTGCGTGCGCGCTGGAGTTGCGGGTGCGGTTACGATAGCCTGAGAAAAGAGCTACTGAAACTCACGATCGGGAATCGCGGCAGCGCGGAGGACTATTGCTCTACTGGCTTCTTTATCAGAAGTTATTCGTCTACATTCACGCGTTCCGCGTCTTTCGTTATTTGACGATCCGCACGGCCTTTGCCACGTTGACAGCGCTGCTGATTGGGCTGCTGATTGGGCCCTACCTGATTGAAAAGCTGCGCGAATTTCAAATTGGACAATATATCCGCGAGGATGGTCCGAAGGATCACCAGAAAAAAGCGGGCACGCCGACGATGGGCGGGCTGCTGATCTGCGTGGCGATTCTGGTGCCGACGTTGTTGTGGAGCGACCTGTCGAATCCGCTGGTGTGGCTGGCGGTGCTGGCGCTGGTGGGATTTGGCGGCATTGGATTTGCGGACGATTATCTGAAGGTGGTCAAGAAGCGGAACCTGGGGCTGACGGCGCGGGTGAAGTTTCTGTCGCAGATTGCGGTGGCTTCGCTGATTGCGATTTTTCTGCTGATGCTG
>JAJYBW010000011.1 GCA_021778815.1 Acidobacteriota bacterium
AGCGTGCTAAGAGAACTGACGGTATAGCTTCCGGGTTGACGGGCATTGCCCACAACGTAAATTTGGATGGAGCGCAGCTGCCCCATATTGACGCTCAGGTCGAAGTTGCGAAACACGCGCCCAAGCTGAGTTTTCAGGTAGTCGTTGAGCTGCTGAAAGTGCAGTCCTGCAACCTCGATATTCCCCGCCTGCGGAATGTAAACATCTCCGGCGCGATCCACGGTTGCGTGAACGTTAAAGTTGACTTGCCCCCACACACGAATCAACAACTCGTCCCCGGGGCCCACCACATAGTCCGCTGTGACTGGCGTGCGGTCGACCGGTGCAAACTGGGCCGCGCTGCTGGAAAAGAGGTTTTCTCCAAAAACAGGTAGCGTCGCGCCGACCGAGCCTGCCACCACGCGCTGAAATTCTGTCAGCGGTTGCTTCGGCTGGAATCCAGCATAAGGGCTGTATGGGTTTGGATAGGCGCCCCGAAACTGGTTCGCATTCGGAAACTGGTCGTTGTAGGTCGGAATATTTTGGCGGATGCCATTTCCACCCATCGCGGATGGCTGTTGTTGACCTCCGTTTGGATAGGCACCCTGTCCGTTACCGTACGGTTGGCCAGGCCCGTAGGGATTGGGAGTCGTGCCGGAGCACTCCGCCGACGAGGCGTTTGCGGGGTTTGAGCAGTCAGTAGCTGGTGGCGTCGAGTTCTGCCCCTGAAATTGGGCGTTCGCCACCATCGAGCCGGTACATAAAAGCGCTGCAACCAGGGAGAGAATTCTGCGTAGCATCTGAGGTGGCTCTAGTGTAAATGGTGGGTTAACTCCATCCATTTACAAGGTTTGAAAATAATGAATATTTCGCTTTGCGAGGCCATCAAGCCCACACCATGCGAAATACTCCTAAGAGGTTGGGAATCCCGTCAAAACCTCCCGATCTCTGCACTTTGACGATACACGATAGAGTATTAGTTGTGTTCGGCATTCGGCCAGCGTGGCGTATTGGCCGCCGTGGCTGGGCCACGTCCCGGCGAGCTAAGCACGGGACCCCTTTCTTTGGCTTTGTAAAATGACGCTGTTCGTCTCGACACGAGCATGGATCGATGAATTTGAGCGATCTTCGGCTGTGAGATGGTTTGTACAACACGGGAGTCTCTTGAGCGGTAGTTCCTTTTTTCGATCGGTTTCGTGGCGTACTCGAGTTTTTCTACAAGGGCGATTGCGGTCATTTGATATCGCATTGCCCTTGGTGAGAGACAAGGTGGGACTTGAGATTGGGGGACCCAGTGGCGTTTTTCGAGAGCGTCCCGGAAGATTGAATAGAAGAATCCTGCCTATTTATGACCGTGTGGCCTCTCTCGATAACTGCGATTTCTCGCAAGACACTGTTTGGGCCGCGCATCGGGACTCCTATGTTTTTAGCGACTCCAAGGCTCCTGGCGGAAGTATTTTCTGCGATGCTTCAAATCTGTCGACGATTGCAGATTGCACCTATGATTTTGTCCTGTCTTCTCATAACCTTGAGCATTTTGCGAATCCCGTGAAAGCCTTGCAGGAGTGGAAGCGGGTCACAAAGCCAAATGGCGGTCTGATTCTCGTGCTTCCGGACTACCGCAGGACTTTCGACCATAGGCGAACAGTGACCAAGGTGGAACACATGTTGGAAGATTATGCGTCGAACAGGGGAGAGGATGATCTGACCCACCTTGCAGAAGTTCTCGAACTGCATGACCTCAGTATGGATCCTCAAGCGGGCTCTTTAAAGCAATTTCGCGAGCGGTCACAGAACAACTTCTCGAATCGATGCTTGCATCATCATGTTTTCGATGAGAACAACAGCCGTGAACTTCTCACACGTGTCGGCGTCGAGGTCCTTTCGGTGGAGTTGGCGGCGCCGCTTCATATTTTTCTCGTGGGTCGTTTTCCAGCGGAACGGTTGACGCGTGAGTATTAAGCGCCACACGCTCTACAACTTGACTGGAAGCATTGTGCCCGCGGCGGTTGCCCTGGTCACGATTCCGCTGTATCTGCATAAGATCGGCGAAGCCCGCTACGGTGTGCTGGCAATTGTTTGGCTGCTGCTTGGATATTTCGGTCTTTTTGACCTGGGACTCTCACGCGCAACCGCAAATCGGATTGCTCAACTTCGAGACGCCCCTGATGCCGAACGGGAACGCGTCTTCTGGACCGCGATTGGATTGAATGCCAGTTTCGGAGCAGTCGGCGGAATCATTCTCTATTTCGCTGCGGGAGTCGTTCTCGGGCATTTCTTCAAAATGCCTGAAGATATGCGTCGGGAGGTTATTTCCACTCTCCCGTGGTTAGCTGCAATCGTGCCTCTCGCAACGGTCTCCGGAGTTCTCACCGGGACCTTGGAGGGCCGGGAGCGGTTTGGCGTCGTCAATATTCTTCAAGTCGTCGGCTCGATGCTCTTCAATATTGTTCCGTTGGTAGTGGCATATTGGCATGGGCCCGATTTGCGGTGGCTGATTCCAGCAGCCATCCTTGCGCGCGGGTTCTCGACGCTGCCATTGTGGATCGCCGTTGCGAAAACGCTGCCGATTCACGGATCGTCCGGATTTTCCAGGGAAATGATAAAGCCTCTACTTAGCTATGGAGGATGGGTCACAGTCAATGGGGCACTCGGCCCGCTCTTTTCATCCTTCGACAGCTTTATCATCGGTTCCACGATCGGCGCGGCTGCGGTATCTCTGTACACGGTACCCTACCAACTGATCCATCGAGTTCAGGTCTTTCCATCAGCTCTTGTCCGCTCTCTATTTCCTCGCTTTTCCGCCCAATCCGCGGGAGATGCCCATCTGCTTGGAGTGCGCGCAGTCTCCTCCCTGGCGGCGCTCACCGTTCCCCTGATGGTGTTAGCCACGCTCATTCTTTACCCGTTTATGGATCTTTGGGTAGGGCACAACTTCGCTGCACGGTCCAGTGCGGTAGGCGAAATCATGGTATCCGGGACATGGATGAGCAGTATGGCTTTTGTGCCTTACGCGCTTCTCCAAGGCCAGGGCAGACCGCGCACGGTCGCGCTCTTGCACGTCGCTGAAACGCCGTTTCTCCTGGGTGCCGTGTGGCTGGGCGTACATTACTTTGGTTTGGTCGGTGCGGCCTGGGCTATGTCGATTCGGGACGTAGTTGACAGCGTGGCTTTCTTCATTCTGGCGGGAATGTTGCGGCACGTTGCTAGGCGGCTGCTTGGCGCTGCCGTATGGGTGGTTGCCGCGCTTATTCTTGCGCGAATCATGGGGAATTCGTTCAGCTACCATATAATCGCGTCTGGAATTTTCTTCGTCGCCAGCTGCATTTGGGTCATCCGCGTCGAACCTATGGCTCGCAAATTTCTAACATTTCTGCCACAAACATCATTCTGGAACTTGCTGGTACCCCGGTAAGGGATGGGCATAGGGACTCGAGTTGGAATTGAAAAGTAAGAACAAACCGTCCATCACGTTTGTCCTACCAGGTCCGGGAACCTCTCCATCCGGCGGCCCAAAAGTCGTTTACGAATACGCAAACGCCCTCGTCCATAGAGGCCATCGGGTCACAGTGGTGCATCCGGCATTTTTGAATCAAGAAGTTTCCGCCATCCAGCTCGGAAAAGCTGCCATACGTTACGCGCAAAGATCCATCGACAAAAGCTACCGGCCGGATGCATGGTTCCGCATCGATCCGCATGTTCGGTTGCTTTGGAAGCCCACCCTCCATGCGCGACATATACCCGACGCAGATGTGGTTGTCGCTACTTGGTGGAGGACGGCCGAAAAAATCGACAAGTACCCACAATCAAAAGGCAGAAAGTTATATTTGATACAACACCTGGAAACGTGGGGCGACCCGGAAGATCGGGTCATCGCAACCTGGCGCTTGCCACTCCATAAGATTGTGATCGCCCGCTGGTTGCGAGAAATAGCGGAGCGCATGGGAGAGAAAACGACCTACATCCCGAATGGTCTGGATTTCAATGCTTTTGGAATGGATGTCGATCCAATCATGCGAGATCCCAATCACGTGATGATGCTCTATCACGGACTGGAATGGAAAGGGTCTGCGGACGGACTAGAAGCACTTCGGATTGCGCGCGAGAAAGTCCCGACATTGGAGGCGGACCTCTTTGGTACACCCGCAGCGCCGGACGGCTTGCCATCGTGGATTCGCTACCATCGCAATCCACCCCAAATCATGTTGCGCCAACTATACAATCAAGCGGCGGTTTTTCTTGCGCCCAGTTGGACAGAGGGCTGGGGATTGCCACCATCGGAGGCCATGATGTGTGGTGCGGCACTGGTTGCAACCGACATTGGCGGGCACAGAGAATATGCAATCCATGGAGAAACTGCGTTGCTAAGCCCCGCAAAAGAGCCGACCCTCATGGCAAGCAATTTAGTCAGCCTCTTGCAGAACCAGGAACAGAGGATTCATCTTGCACGATCAGGGAATCGATATATTCAGCAATTTACCTGGGATCGGGCAACCGACGCCTTTGAGTCAGCGCTACTTGCCGACGTCGCATCATGATGGATCTGCTGAACAATAGGCTAGAAGCACGCGGGACATACGCTGAGGTTTGATAAGGTCTTATGGTTGCCGCTGTCATCGTCCTATATAACCCGGATATGTCGCTGCTGGATCGCCTGCTTCGAAGTGTTGTCGGACAGGTGGACAAGATCTATGTCATCGACAACTCCCCTGGATCGACGGCGGACTTTTCTTCATTCTTCGATCCATATCAAGACAGCATCTCGTATGTCCCGCTTGGAGAAAACAGGGGGATCGCAAATGCTTGAGGAGAAATGCACAGATCAAAGTGCAGAAATTGTTAAGTTGCTTGCTGTCATAGTCTTGTACAAACTAGAATCTAGCGAGTCTGTGGCTTTCAAGACCTTGCAATCTGCAGCGTGTAAGGTTTCACGTGACAAATTGCGTCTGGAGATATTGCTGTACGACAATACACCAGGAGGACATTGCGCAGATAATCTTCCTGAAGGGGTACGATACGAAAGCACACTGCAGAACAATGGTCTACCTGCAGCTTGCAATCGCGCCCTGGAAATCGCAGAAGCGGAGGGTTTCGATTGGATTCTGACCCTCGACCAGGACACCACCCTACCAGAACATTTTTTATCCAGATTGAGCGAGATTGCAGGTCGCTTTTCGCTGAATAACTCTATCGCTGCGGTTGTCCCGCAAATTACAGATAATGGAAAAATGCTCTCGCCAGCGTGGTGGCTTTTGGATTCTATCCCTAGATACTTTCCCCCTAGGTTTACAGGAATTCCAAAATATTTCTCCTCTGCCATCAATTCTGCATCGACAGTGCGCGTCAGTTCCCTTCGGGCGATTGGTGGTTACAACCCGCGATTTTGGCTAGATTACTCAGACGCATATCTTTACCGCCAGCTTTATAGACATGGAATGCATATATATGTCGCTGGGGATATTCAGGTCGAACATCAACTCTCAGTGTTCGATATGAATCATAGAGTTACCCTAGATCGGTATCGAAATATTTTGGACGCAGGATGTGCCTTCTGGGATTTAGAGCTAGGGATGCTTGCCGGGCTCGACTTCACAGCACGACTCGCTTATAGGACTTTCTATAAACATTGGAAGCATGGCCATAACGCTGCTTTCCGTCGTGCCAGTTGGGAGATGCTGAAGAAGCGTATCTTCCAGTCCAAGAAACGCCGTATAGAGGATTGGAAAAGAGAAACAGAGGGCCGACTGTCTGCCTCGCCGTATAGGCAAGACTCCTGAATGCGAACGTGCGCTCACGCCCCTGCTCTGCAGTGTATGCGATATTGAGGCAACTCGCCGATGCGATCAATAGTGGTGGATGCTTCATATCGAGGAGACCCATAATATGAATGATCGAGGCGTTGCAGCTATCGTGGTTTTATACCACCCCGACCCGCTACTGCTAGATCGACTGCTGCGAAGCGTTATGGGTCAGGTGGAGAAGATTTTCGTAATCGACAATACTCCTGGATCGACTGCGGACCGGTCTTCATTCTTCGATCAATATCAGGGCAACATATCGTATCTCGCACTCGGAGAAAATAAAGGGATCGCGACAGCACAGAATGTTGGGATTCGCAAAGGCACGGATGCCGGATATTCCCATGTGCTTCTGCTGGACCAGGACAGCGCTCTACCTCCTGGAATGGTGAAAAAACTGCTGGATGCCGAGAGTAAACTCATTCTTGCCGGGGAAAACATTGCAGCAGTTGGCCCATTGTTTGTCGACGAAAAGACAGGCAACTTTTCTAGGGCAATTCGGTATAGCTATCTGCGGATACACAAGATCGCAGTGGATCAGAGCTCATGGCGGCCAGTAGAAACAGATTATTTAATTGCATCAGGATCGCTCATTCGGAGTGTTGCCTTTTTTGATATTGGAGTTATGCTAGAGGAACTATTTATTGATTCTGTAGATATTGAATGGGGATTGCGCGCTAAGAATCTAGGATATAAAAGTTATATTATCCCAAGTATCAGAATGATGCATAGCATTGGAGACGGTTTCGTCCAATTTCTTGGAAGAAAGATCAACCTGCATGGCGATATTCGACATTACTATCTTGTACGCAATGCAGCATACTTGCTTCGGATACGACACATGGGAATCGAATGGCGGTTAGTAACACTACTAAAGATTCCGCAGTATGTACTATTTTATTCATTCTACTCGAAGAATAGACTGAAGAGTATTAAGCTGTTGCTTGCCGCAATTCTGGACGGCATGTACGGAAAGCTTGGGCGGCTAGAATAGATGTATTGGTACTATTTCATATACGGCCTCGTTCTATGTGGTGTAGTTCCTGCATTCGTGAACGATGACAAAGTGCGCCGCCATATCCAGTCGTTATATTTTCCGTTCGTATTATTCGTGCTTGCGATATTTGCCGGCTTTCGTTCGCCTGCCGTAGATAGGGATTATGGAAGTTACTTGGACTGGTTCAACAAAGTCGCCGCTGGGGACTTATTTGTACAAGATTGGGCCAAAGACCCCGCATTTGTATTGATAAGTTATATCATCTCGTGGGTTGGGTGGAGCTATATCGGCGTTGTCATCTTCTATGCTACAACTGCCTTAGTCGCCCAGCTTTACTTCTCTAAAATGGCGTCGCATCGAAGATGGGTCACCCTCTTCTTCTACCTGGTGATCTGTAGCGCCTTTATCAGCTCTGAAATGACAGAAATACGAAGTGCTGTGGCGATTCCACTCATGTCGATCGGTATTTTATTGGCGCTTCGAGGTAGAAGAAAGAGTGCACTACTGATATACGGGATCGCCATTGCCTTTCACTTTTCGGCATTGATAGGGCTGCCTGCCTTTGTTCTGGCAATCTCGGATGGCCAATTTATCTCTCGCTGGTGGATATTATCGCTGGCTCCGGCAGCTATTTGTGTAAAAAGCGGTCTACGGAATGTACTCGCGCTCCTATCTCAGATGAGCCGACTATCAGATTATTTGAATGGTAATTACTCGACTGAGAGTATAAGACTTGTTTCGGTGTATTTTATTGTACGTGTGCTGGCAGTGTCACTGGTTATGATTTTCTACTGGAACAGGCTTTCGCGCCAAAACCGCTTGGAAGTATTTTGCTGTTCTCTTGGGTTATTTATTCAAATAGTCTTTTCTTTTAATGATGCTCTAGGACTGCGGGGCGCAGAGGTCTTTGCCTTATTCGATATATGCGTTTTCATGGTTCCATTAGATTATTTGAAGGGGAATTTCCGTATAGTATATGCAGCTTGTCTTGTTCTTCTAGGGCTTGTATTCTTTCATTCTGCACTGAATATTATCCAGCCATATCGATGGATATCTGCATGAACCGTGATGTGCTAGCGAGGAAATCATTCAATGCTGGATCCAAGACTTGAAAGATTTGACTGAAGAACGACCAATGCCCAACGTCACCGTCAGCATCGTCCAGTATAAGGACGGGATTGAGGATATCGCGCCTCTGTTGAGAGGCCTGCAGCAGGACAAATATGTCCTGCGATGGGTGGTCGTCGACAACGGGAGTTCCGATGAAATCCGTGACGCCGTTCAAGAGATGGGTGGCATCTACGTCCGTCCTGGAATGAATCTCGGGTTTGGCAGAGGGCACAATCTGGCACTGAAGCAGCTTGCTGGCGTCGATGCTCCATATCATTTGATCCTCAATCCAGACATCGTGTTTGATGTGGACGCTCTCGGCTGCCTGGCCGATGTACTGGATTCCCATCCCGACGTGGGGCTGGTGATGCCCAAGGTTCTCTACCCTGACGGCAGTAATCAATATCTCTGCAAATTGCTTCCAGCGCCGATCGACTTGATGTTGCGGCGGTTCCTTCCTGGCCCCTGGAAACGCCTTGCCCGAAAGCGGACTGCATTGTACGAGCTTCGCTTTCTCGACTCTGACATGCCTGCGTATGTCCCGTCGCTCTCCGGCTGCTTTATGTTTGCGCGGCGCTCCGTGCTGCAAGCTGTGAACGGATTCGATGAAAGATTTTTTCTATACATGGAAGACGTCGACCTCTGCCGGCGGATGTTAAGCGTCTCAAGGTTGCTATATTGGCCCGGCGCGACGGTCGAGCATGTCCATCAGATGGGCTCGTATCGAAGCCGCAAGCTGCTTATCTTGCATATTCGTTCCGCGATCTTGTATTTCAATAAATGGGGCTGGATTCGGGACCACACGCGCAGCCGGATCAATCGAGAGACTCTGGCCTCTCTCAGGCAGTCGGTTCAAGGCTGAGGGGCGATTGCGCAGATGACCGTTCGTTCATTCTCGGTCCGCAGAGTTATTCTTGCGCATACACTTTAGTCTTTTTTCGCATTTTGCATTTCATCCAATATCAGCCTACTTGGTTTCCCGCACCTTCCCGGCGGAGTCCTCAAGAATGACGTCTGACAGCACCGCTGTATCCAGAGTGGCGGGAAGGTGCGAGCAGAAGCCGATGCCGACATAAAAAGGCCCATCGAAGTGCAGATGAATCGGCGGTCCAAACTGATGCATCGGCTCGCCTTTCAAACTGACAAAAATTGCAATCGCATCGCCGCGCTTCTCGATTCCAATGCGCTTTGCCATCACTCCCTCGAGCGTTCCTCCAAAGCGAAACTGCATATCCGTCATCGCCGCACCGGGCGTAGGGCGCTGCGCCAGATGGATCATCCCCGTGCCGTGTTCGCCGGTCATCGCCTCCTTGGAGTCGTCATTAAGGTTCTGGCGAATCACCAGCACGGCTTTGCGATCGCTATAACCCTTCGGGTCTGGAAACGTGACATCGGCGGCAAGCGAAACGTCGCCCGACATCTTCTTCCACAGATAACGGAACTCGTCACGGGAATACCAGATGTTATAGCCCGCCGAAGTGAGGGTGTATTGCTTTGTCTCCGCGTCATAACTCGCGCTACCCGGCACGACTGCAGAGCCTATATCGGATTGCCCTTGAAATATGCCAATGGGCGTATCGAAATTTCTGCTCGGCCGGTGGAAGTCTGCCGGGGGCGGCACCTGTTCGTGGGTATCGGAGCCCGGCTGTGCCCAGTCCGGAACTGCCGGAGTCGTGCCAGCAGATGCGGAAGCTTGCGCACGCAGCATTTGCGGTGCGATCAACAGAATCAGACCTAGTATCCGTAGCCTGCGGTAGTTTTTGCGAGCCGCGCGAACTGCATAGTTCTCCATAGCAAAGAACTGTATCACCGTTCGCTAACCGCTGAATCGCACGTTGCACTCGCCTCTGGATAAACCTTCGCAACGCATCTGCGAGTCCATGAAACCTCATTGCGGGGCGGCTCGTGCCAAAATGGTAGGTAAGCCATTATGTCCGAAAAAATCATCCCAGAATCATCCTCTCCGGTTGAAGCCGTATCCGAATCCGCCACCGAATCGTTCGGCGAGTTGCTCGCGCAATTTGAGCACAGCCACTCCCACAAAGTTGACGGCGGTGCCCGCCAGTTGGAAGGCATTGTTGTCTCCCTCGATGCTGAATCTGTCTATCTAGATGTCGGATTCAAGGCAGAGGGGATTTTGCCGCGGACCGCATTTGAGAACAACGCGGAAGGCGTCACGTCCGGCGACAAATTTCCCGTCTCGGTCAAGGGCCGCAATCTCGAAGGCTACTATGAGCTCTCTCGGCTACGGGTGACACTTCCAACCGATTGGTCCTCGCTGGAGGAAGCCTTTGCGCAAAAATCTGCCGTCGTGGGAATCGTGACTGGAGTCGTCAAGGGTGGCCTCAACGTAGACGTTGGCGTGCGTGCTTTTATGCCCGCATCCCGCAGCGGCGTCCGCGATGCAGTCGAGATGGAGAAGTTGGTCGGTCAGGAGATAACCTGTCGCATCACTAAGCTCGATGTGACAGATGAGGATGTCGTCGTCGACCGTCGAGCCATTCTGGAAGAGCAAGCACTTTCAGTCCGACAGGGCCGATATTCCGAACTCAAGGAAGGCGATGTTGTCAGCGGTGAAGTGCGCAGCCTCGCAAACTATGGCGCCTTTGTCGACATCGGCGGCATCGATGGTCTGCTGCACGTCAGCGATATCTCGTGGAGTCGCGTGACTTCGCCGGAAGACGTGCTGACAGTGGGGCAGCAGCTTCAGCTCAAAGTTCTGAAAGTCGATTCGGAGAACAACCGCATTTCTCTTGGGCTCAAACAGCTTCAGCCGGAACCCTGGGATGCTGCGGCAGAAAAGTTTAAAGTTGGCCAGCGAATCACTGGGACCGTCACGCGCCTCATGGACTTCGGAGCCTTCGTCGAACTGGAACCTGGGATCGAAGGCCTCATCCACGTTTCAGAGATGTCATGGCTCAAGAAAGTTCGCAAGCCCAGCGACATTCTCAAGCCGGGCGATACGGTGGATGCGATCATTCTGTCTGTCAGCGCTGGCGAACGCCGTATCTCGCTTGGACTCAAGCAGGCACTGGGCGATCCCTGGGCAGATGTGCTGCAGAAATTTCCGGTCGGCTCAACCATTGAAGGTCCGGTGACGAAGTTGATGAAGTTTGGCGCATTCGTGCAGATCACGGAGGGCGTCGAGGGACTGGTGCACGTCAGCGAAATCAGCGCCGAGAAGCATATCGATCATCCGCAGGATGTATTGCGCGCCGGCCAGATCGTCAAAGCCCAGGTGCTCGCCGTGGATACCGAGAAGCGTCAGATCAAGTTGAGCATCAAGCAACTGGTTCCCACTGGCCTTGGCGAATATCTGGAGGAGCACAAGCAAGGCGACGTGGTGTCGGGTCGCATAGTCGAGCAAGGTCCTGAATCCGCTGTCGTCGAGCTGGGCGATGGCATTCGCGCGCATTGCAGGCTCGCCGCTGTAGCCGCTCCTTCTTCAGAAAATAAAAGCAGCCCCGGTGCCGACCTTTCAGCTTTAACGTCCATGTTGCAGGCTCGCTGGAAAGGTGGCGCCGGTACCGCCGCTAAGCAGCCAGAGCCACTGGCGAAGGGCCAGATTCGCAGTTTTCGAATTGTGAAGCTCGATCGCGCGACCGAGAAGATTGACCTCGAGTTGGCCTGATCCATCGGCCACGCGCATCAAGCAAAAGGCATGGCGGTTTGCCATGCCTTTTTGCTTGCATAAGAAACTGCAGTTGCCGAAGTCTAGAACATGTTCCACAGGAACTGGTTATAAACGTCGTGGTGGTATTGCACCTCCGGTACCTTAACGAAGGTTCCCAATAGGCGAGCACAACGGTCCGCCGCAGCCTGCTTCAGGTCTGCGTAGCGCCCCTTGACATCCGCGCCTAACAGTTTCGTTGTCCAGGCCGAGCTGCGAAAATCCTCAATGGCCGTATAGACGTTGTCCGGCAGATAGCGTTCTGCCTGGCGCAGGTTCTTCACGGTCGACTTGTTGCCTTGCAGTCCCGACCGGAAAATGGAATACAGAACCATGTACGGATTGGCATCCGGGCTGACCGACCGAACCTCGATGCGGGCGCTCTTTTCATTGCCGATCGGAATGCGAATCATGGAACCGCGATCCACCGCCGAAGCCTTGATCTGGTTGGGCGCCTCGAAGTGCGGATCCAGGCGACGATAGGCATTCACGCTGGCGTTCAGCAGCAGGCACAGATCATTGCCGTGCGTCAGAATGCGGTCGACAAAGTTCCAGGCGAAATCGCTCACTTTCTCTTCGCCCTTGGCGTCCCAGAACAGATTCTTGCCGTCTTTGCTGATCGAGACGTTGGTATGCATGCCGCTCCCGTTCACGCCGACGACCGGTTTGGGGAGAAAGGACGCCGTCATTCCCAGGTTGGTTGCGACCTGACGGCAGATCAGCTTGTACAGCTGGATCTGGTCGGCCGCGGCGACTACCTCTCCATAGGTGTAGTTGATCTCAAACTGCGACGGCGCGACTTCCGGGTGATCTTTCTCATTCTCAAAACCCATGGCTCGCTGCACTTCCGCCGTGGTGTCGATGAAGGTGCGCAGCGGGTCGCCCGGCAACGAGTGATAATAGCCGCCCGTGTTCACATACTCGAACTTGCCGGTCTGATAATAACTCCGCTCGGCGTCGACGCCCTTGAACAGGAAGCCTTCAATCTCGTTGGCCGCATTCAGGGTATAGCCGTCTGACTTGTACAACTTGCTGGCAAACTGCTTTAGTTCTCCACGGATGTCGGCGCTGTAGGGCTTGCCGTTCTTGTCGATCACTTCGCCGAAGACCAGTACCTTGCCCGAACCGAATACATCGGACGGCGCCCAGTAAAAAGCACTCCAATCAATCCCCAGTCGCAGATCGCTTTCCCGTTGCGCCGTAAATCCGCGAATTGAGGAGCCGTCGAAGGTGAGGTTGTCCCAGCTCTTGACGAGAAATTTCTTGTCGTAATCCAGCATGTGCAGGCGACCTTCCAGGTCGCTGAACAGCACGGTCACTGCCTTGATCCGCTTTTCGTCCGTCAGGTACTTCAGACGCTGTTCCTGGATCTTGTGGGCCGCGACGCGGTTCTTCCGTTGCTCCTTGGCCTCCAGATTCAAATCCTCCAACTCCCCGTACGAGAGCGCAAGAAAATCCCGCAATTCACTTGACATACCTTCTCCTGTAAAACTGATCGCAAATCAGATTTTTGAATTTGTAATTGTTGAGCTTCGGAGTCACTAGGCAATATGGGAGCAGTTTTCCCCAATTTTCTATAGATTACGTTGTCATCCCCGCAATCGGAAATAGATTCCGGTTATGCACCCCATAGTTTTTCTTTATTTGCGCCGGAACAGTGCCGAAACTCGGCCCAATCGGGAGAATTGCGAGTTTTTGCATCACCCGGCCGACAAAGAATCATCGAGACACAATTGTTTCGCTGGAACGCCTGTTGCCGCGTCGATCCCGCAGACGTTGTCGGGGCGATGGCGCGAGCGTTTGGCCCACTTTTTTCTGTCGACTTACTTGTTGATGTCCA
The DNA here is from genome assembly GCA_021778815.1 of Acidobacteriota bacterium. Classification (GTDB taxonomy): domain Bacteria; phylum Acidobacteriota; class Terriglobia; order Terriglobales; family Acidobacteriaceae; genus JAKAAZ01. Next base: position 13,395 of record JAJYBW010000011.1, read on the forward strand.
GCTTACTTTTCGATCTCGCCTTACTTTTCATCCAGGTTCATCGAATAGAAGTTCGCAGACGAAATGCACGCGTTCACCAGGGGAACGTCCTGCGGAGTCAGGCCGGCAACGCGAAAATCGAGCGCGTCAGGAGTCTGCACACTTTCCAGCCCCGCAACTTGTTCCAGTTGCCCACCCGGCACGGAAACCCGATACACCGGCTGATCCTTGGCCACAAAGTCATCGAAATAGGTGCAACGACAATTTGGATCACTCCCTTGAATGCTCAGAATCTCAACTCGCCGGCCGATTAACTGCTGCATGTAATCGAGATGGTTTTCGACTCCGCGCAGGTCCCCATCATCGCGGCATGAAGCTGGTGCTAGACACGGTGCCGAATCATGTTGGCCCAAAGAATCCATGGGTGCTCGATCCGCCTGCACCGGGTTGGTTTCATGGCACGCTCGCCAAACACCTGGGAGCCAATGGAAACTTTGCTCCCATCACCGATCCGCATGCGCCACCGGCGGCATACCGTAAGGCAGTGGATGGATGGTTTGCCAACGTCTTGTCCGATTTGACCCAATCGAACCCGCTGCTGGATGCCCAACGGTAAATGACCGTCGACCTGTTCGCGCACGGTGCCGAAGCGGACGATGCAAATCTCGAACATCCGCTCCACGTGTCGTCAGGACCACCCATTTGGATCAAAAAAGACTCGCACCGAGTGTTTGAACTATCATTGGCAGCATGACAAGGCTCTCGTTGATCCTGCGCCGCTCATTTCTAGTGATCCTGGCCTCATGCGTTTTCGGCTGCTTGCCGCTTGCGCAAATCGTTCGCGCACAGTCACCAGTTCCTGCGCAAGCCAAGATTTTGTCACCCCAGGACATCGGCGCCTTGATGCCGCATTCCGTTTTTTTCCGTGGACAATCCGCCACAGTACAACTGCGCAACACCTTCGGCTTGCGCCTCGACGACAGCAAGCTTGTGCTGGCTGGACTTGTGGACACGTCAGGATATGCGACCGGGATCCAACAGAAATATCAAGGCTATCTGCTAAGTGAAACCGCATTGACAATCAACGGAGAAAAGCTGACTGCGGGAGCCTATGGATTCGGGTTTGTGGCAAACGATACATTTATCGTGATGGATGTCGGGGCACATGAACTATTAATGGTCACATCCGAAACAGACTCGACCATGCCGCATCCCCGCCCTTTGATGATTGTGGCAGGCAAGCATCCGGGGACCTATCGCCTGTATGAAGGCCGCAGGTTTGTCTCCATCCGCCTAAAGTAGCTGCGAGCCAAAACTTTTTCATAAGGTGGTTCGCGCCGATTTGCCGCCGGAAAGACTAGACAACGCGAGCCAGCGCCAGCGTCAAAAGCAGCGCTACTACGGAAATAATCGTCTCGCAGACCGTCCACGTCTTGAACGTGTCTGCCACGGTCATATTGAAATACTCTTTCACCAGCCAGAAGCCGCCGTCGTTCACGTGGGAAAACACGAGCGATCCAGCGCCCGTCGCAATGGCCAGTAATTCCGGCTGCGCTCCATGCACCTGCAACGCAATCGGAGCAATAATTCCAGCCGCCGTCGTCATAGCTACCGTCGCAGACCCGGTGGCAACGCGCACGGCCGCGGCTACCAGCCATGCCAGCAGCAGCAGCGGAATATGCGCTCGGAGCGCTACATCCACAATGGCCGCTGCGGTGCCGCTGTCCTGAAGGATCCGGCCAAATCCACCGCCCGCACCGACTAATAATGTAATCGTCGCCGTGGGAGCTAAACACTCATTGGTAAATTTCAGGATCATCTCGCGGTTGAACCCGCGCATTGTTCCCAGCGTAATAAAGCTGATCAGCACGCCAATCAGCAGCGCGATATCGGCGCCCCCCAGCAAATGAAGAAGTTGATTCGTCAGCGTGCCACGAGCGGCGAATGTATTGGCCCAACTTCCGATCATCATCAAAACCACCGGAAGCAGAACAGTTGCCATGGTCAAGGCGAAGCTCGGCAGCTGACTGTGCGGGTCTCGATCCAGAAATTCAGCTGCAATTGGATTTTCGGCCGCGAGATGGATGTGCGGCGAAATCACCTTGGCATACAGCGGACCCGCGAGAATCGCCGTCGGGATGCCCACAATTAACGCATAGAAAACTGTTTTGCCAACGTCGGCATGATACGCGGCCACCGCCAACAACGCAGCAGGGTGTGGTGGAACAAGTCCATGCACGACTGAAAGCCCCGCCACCATGGGAAGTCCGACCATCACCAGCGACGTGCGCGTGCGCTTGGCCACCGTAAACGCAATCGGAATCAACAGGACGAAACCCACCTCAAAAAACACCGGAAGTCCAACCACGAAGCCGATGACCACCATGGCCCAATGCACGCGCTTCTCGCCGAAAAATCGGATCAGTGTATGGGCAATCTGGTCCGCGCCCCCCGACTCCGCCATCATTTTGCCCAGCATCGTGCCCAGCCCAATCACCACGGCGATGTGGCCCAGCGTACCCCCCACCCCCGCTTCGAACGACTGAACGATGGTCTGCATGGGCATGCCTGTCACCATCGCCAGCGCAATGGAGACCGACATCAACGCAATAAACGGGTTCGCTTTGTAGCGAGCGATCAGGACGATCAGCACAATGACGGAGCCAAGCGCGGCAAGCAAAAGAAAGGTTCCGTGGCTGGCAATCATTGGTGTAGGCATGATGGTTTGTTTGTCTTAGAAATTCTTATGGCGCCGCTAACGGTGCAAACTCGAGCATCACTTTGTCGGTGGTTTATATGCGACACAATCGATCTCCACCTTACAGTCGACCATCATGCTGGAGGCCACGCAGGATCGCGCGGGCGGGTTCTCTGCAAAATACTCTCGAAACACACGGTTGAATGCGGCAAAATCGCGTGCATCATCGAGCCATACTCCACAGCGCACCACATCCGCCGCGGTGTAGCCTGCTTCGGTCAAAATTGCGAACAGATTGTCGATGGCCTGACGGCTCTGCCGATCAATGTTGCCTTCTACCAGGATGCCGTTCACCATCGGCACCTGACCCGACACATACAGCCAGCCATCTGCCTCGACGGCTCGCGCAAATGGTAGATGCTGCCCGCCGATTCCCTTGCCACCTTCTACGCCGTAGCGCTTCATTCGAGTCTGCCCTCCGTGATGTGTGTGTACCTAAGATGGATTGAATGTAACTTACTGCGGGCTCGCATTCGACTGCCGCTTCAAGAAGCGTCCGGTTCGCTGCCCAATGACCGCTTGCCCTCCATAAGAAAGTGTGCCGTTCACCCAGACAGCCTCAATTCCAGTGGACTGACGGATCGGATCTTCAAACGTGGCGACGTCGCGGACCATCCCCGGCTCGAAGAGAACCAGGTCAGCATAATAACCCTCGCGAATCCACCCTCGCTGCACCAGGCCAAACCGCTGCGCCGGCAACGAAGTCATTTTGCGAACAGCCTCTCCTAGAGGAAACAACTTCAGCTCCCTGCAATAGACACCGAGCACACGCGGAAATGTTCCCCAAAGACGCGGGTGTGGCAGGGGATCGTTCGGCAGACCGTCGGAGCCGATCATCGTGCCGGGATGCTGCAGAATGGCTCGCATGTCCTGTTCCGAAATGCTGTGATAAATTGCGCCCGCCGGTTGCAAGCGCTTCGCAGCTTCGACTAGCGGTACGCCCCATGCCTTCGCAATCTCCGCCAACGTTCGTCCGGCCATTTCCGGGTGCGCAGTCGACCAGGTGATCTGGATCTTGACTCGTTCGTCCACCTGCCGCAGATCCAGTGTGCTCGACCCAGCCGCATACGGGTAGCAATCGCAGCCGATGGCCTGGTCCTTTCGTGCACGGTCGATCCAACCGAGGACTTCCGCACTCCGTCCCCAGTTGGCAATGCCCGCGCATTTCAAATGCGAAATCACCACGGGAACCGCAGCATGCTTGCCGATCCGAACCGCCTCGTCCAGCGCCTGCAAAATTGTCTCCGTCTCACTGCGCAGATGCGTGGCGTAAATTGCGCCTGCGCCAGCCAGCAACTCGGCCAGCGCCATCACTTCTTCGGTCGAGGCTGAGTGTGCCGAAAGGTAAGCCAGGCCAGTGCTCAATCCGGCCGCTCCATGGTTCAGCGCTTCCTGCAACTGGGCGCGCATGGCTGCGATCTCCGCGCTCGTCGCGGTACGGTCGAGCCGATCCATATGATTGTTGCGCAGGGCCGTATGCCCCACCAGCGCGGCGACGTTAACAGCCGGCTGTGCATCTGCAACCGCGTCGACGTAGGCTTTAAATGTCGGATAACGGAACGCGTTGGCGTCGCCCAGCAGATTCATCGGGTCGGGCGGATCCCCGCGAAGAGTAACCGGCGCTGCGCTGATCCCGCAATTTCCAACCACCACCGTCGTCACGCCTTGTGACAACTTCGGCAGCATCTGCGGAGCGCGAATCACGCTGGTATCGTCGTGGGTATGGACATCGATGAATCCAGGCGCCAGCACTTTTCCTTCGCCATCGAAAACATTATCGGCGACGTAGTCCTGCAGCTTGCCGATCGCGACAATGCGGTCCAGATCGATGGCCACATCGGCGACTTCCGGCGATCTGCCGCTACCATCGGCCACGCTAACGTTCCGCATTAAGCTAGTGCACTTCGGCATTTCTGCTCTTTGTCCGTGGATGTGCGGATACATCTCCGCCCATCACGCTCTTCTTCAGTAATCTCCAAAGCTTATATCATTTGAGTTTCAGAGAGGGAATCGCATGGCGAACCATCAAGCCGATCACGCAGAGAAGGTCAAAACAGATATTTCGGGAATGATCGTTGGCCCGTTGAACAAAGGTCTGGGCGCAATGGACGGTCCGTTGTCGGTGCCGCAGATTGTCGAGCAACGCTGGAATCTGCTCCATGAAGATCTGAGCCTGCCGACTGCAGTGTTATATGAAGACAAATTGGCGCACAACCTTGCGTGGATGCAGCAATTCATTCAAGCCTACGGCGTCAACCTCGCTCCACACGGAAAAACCACCATGGCCCCTGCGCTTTTCGCGCGCCAACTGCAAACCGGCGCCTGGGGGATTACCCTGGCAACGGCGCATCAGTCGCGGGTCGCATATGAGCATGGTGTTCGCCGCGTTTTGATGGCCAACCAATTGGTCGGACAACAGAATATGGAAATTGTCTCGCGACTATTGCGGGATCAAAAATTTGAATTCTATTGCCTCGTCGATTCAGCGCAACAAGCGTCGCAGCTGGGAGAATTCTTCTCCGCTCGTCAACAGCGCCTGAATGTCCTGATCGAGTTGGGAGTGGAAAGCGGCCGCGCCGGCATTCGCAATCCGCAGCAATTCGACGAGCTGCTGGCCGCGCTTCATCCGTGGCGAAATGCCATCGCCG